>DATHPV010000155.1:0-2719 GCA_035483495.1 Puia sp. | reverse complement strand
GCTGCGATAAAATCCAGGTTTTCTTTTTCGTACGCGGAAACCATTGTTTTTATCCAGTCCTTTTCCATCGTACAATCTGCATCCGTACAAAGAATTAGTTCACCGGATGAATGAGCGATGCCTGTTTCAATAGCTTTCTTTTTATATGAATTAAGATTATCCTGAACGTAATCGGAGAGATTCAGTATGATACATTTTGCCTGGTGCCCTGAAGCGACACTAAAAGTATCATCCGATGAAAAATCGTTCACCACGATTAATTCGGTTAAAGATTTTGGGTAAGATTGATTAAAAAGAGCATCCAGACATTGACCGATTTTCAATCCTTCATTTCTTGCGGGAATAATTACTGATACTTTAACAGATTTGTCGGATTTCTCTAAATCCAAATCCCTGTCTGTCGTTGTGGGAATCTGATCCCAGATTCTGTGATAATAATAAATTAATGGTGCATAAATAAAGAGCAGGCTGCCGGTGATAATTATAAGTGTTTGAATCAAAGTGATGATATTCAATCCGAAATATACGTTGCTGTGGCAGATACGCTGTTCTGAATTAAAAAAAGACGAAAAAACTTGTCCGATTATAAGGTTATGACTAGATTTATATAGTTGTTTAACTAACTATATGCAAAACAACCAATTTAAAAAAGGAGAACTTTATAGTTTTGTAACCGGTAAAGCTTCAACGGCAATTGCCAGAAGACTACAGAAGAAATTTAACGGTGCGAGTCTTCCTATTACCATTGAACAATGGAGTGTTCTTTATCATTTATGGAAACAGGATGGGCAAAGTCAGCAGGAACTTTGTAATGCAACATTTCGCGACAAACCCAGCATTACACGATTACTAGACAATTTAGAAAAACTGCAACTTGTTAAGAGGGTGGCATCGGAAGATGACAGAAGAATAAACAGAATCTATCTGACAAAGACGGGACTCAAACTGCAGGAACAAACAATGACACTCGCTGAGCATACTTTAAACGAAGCGCTTGAAGGAGTAGCTCCCGAAAAAATTGATGTTTGTAAAGACGTTTTGCAACTGGTTTATGACAATTTAAAATAAATTATAAAAATTAAATAATGAGTACAATAACTGACAAACAAACAGAAATGAAAGGCGGAGAGTGGCTGATTCGTGAATCAGATGCAGCAGATTCCTTCATCCCGGAAAATTTTTCGGAAGAACAACAGATGGTAAAAGACATGTGTGCTTCATTTCTGGATACAGAAGTACTTCCCATTATTGACCGTATTGACAAATTGGAAAAGGGTCTCATGCCATCTCTGCTCGAGAAAGCCGGCGAACAGGGATTGTTAGGAACATCCATCCCTGAAGACCTTGGCGGCCTGGGTAAGGACTTTATTACTGCAACGCTTGTTAACGAAGGGTTGGGTGGAGGATTTTCGTTTTCAGTGGCACAGGCTGCTCATACAGGTATAGGTACATTACCGATTTTATATTTCGGAACACAGGCGCAGAAAGAAAAATATATTCCAAAACTTGCCAGTGGAGAATGGAAGGGATCCTACGGATTGACAGAGCCTAACAGTGGAAGTGATGCCCTGAGTGCAAAAACAACGGCGACATTATCTGGTGACGGTAAATATTATCTGCTTAATGGACAAAAATGCTGGATCACCAATGGAGGTTTTTCAGATGTCTATATTGTTTTTGCCAAGATTGATGGTGAAAAATTTACCGCGTTTATTGTTGAACGAAATTTTGAGGGTTTTACTCAGGGTCCTGAAGAACATAAAATGGGTATTAAGGGTTCCTCCACTGTTCAACTATATTTTCAGGACTGCAAAGTGCCCGTGGAAAATCTGCTCGGCGAAATAGGTAAGGGTCATATTATCGCGTTCAATATTCTTAATATCGGTCGTTTGAAACTTTGTGCCGCTGCAGTGGGAGCCAGCAAGAGAGTTGCGGGAATTGCCATTCAGTATGCAAACACCCGGGAGCAGTTTAAAACCAGGATTGCAAATTTCGGTGCCATCAAAAATAAAATTGCAGAAATGGGCATTGAGATCTGGGTTGCTGAATCAGCTTTGTACAGGGTTTCTAAATGGATTGAAAACAGGGAAGAAGAATTAATATCAGAAGGTAAACCCTTTAACGTAGCGGTTTTAGGTGCAGCTGAAGAATATGCGATAGAATGCGCCCTGCTAAAAGTATTTGGCAGCGAAACGCTCGACTATGTGGTGGATGAAGCAGTGCAAATCCACGGCGGCAACGGTTTCAGCGATGAATACCTGGTTTCAAGATCATATCGTGACAGTCGCATTAACCGAATTTTCGAAGGGACGAATGAGATCAACAGACTATTGAGTGTAGACATGGTTTTAAAAAGAGCGATGAAGGGCAGACTGGATATACTAACTCATGCAAAAAATGTAGCGAAGGAATTGGTGAGTATACCCGACTCTAATTCAGATAACGACTCTCCTTTTGCTGACGAAAAGAAACTCATTGTTCAGTTTAAAAAAGCTATTCTGCTAACTGCCGGTGCCGCTGTACAAAAGCTTATGATGAAACTGGAATCTGAACAGGAGGTACTGATGAATATAGCAGATATGGCAATGATTACATTTCATGCTGAATCGGCGCTGCTGCGTGCAATGAAACTCAGTGTCACTAAAAATGAAAATGATTTAGCTTTTGAATTGGACATTCTGCGAACCTTTCTATACGATTCAGCCGATAAAATAGATAA
>DATHPV010000154.1:0-2881 GCA_035483495.1 Puia sp. | reverse complement strand
ACGCATTCAACAAAAAAATAGCCGGCATCATTGCAGCCCATGGTGGCAACGCCTCACGTGTGGCATTTGCGACAAGGTTTTCAGATGTTTACCTGCACAATAATGTAGGCGTCAATTCAGGCAGCAGTGGCCGTATCCAATATGTAAAAATGTTTTCACTGATCGCCCTGTTTATTCTCGTGATTGCCTGCATCAATTTCATGAACCTTTCCACAGCAAAAGCCTCCAAAAGGATGAAAGAAGTAGGTATTAAAAAAGTGGTGGGCGCCGATCGCAAACAACTCATATTTCAATTTCTGTCTGAATCGGTTTTAATTACCCTGATAGCGATGTTGTTCGCAATTATAATGGCATCTCTATTCATGCCGGTATTCAACGGAATTACAGGCAAGGAAATCAGTCTGCATTTTGACACAGAAACGGTCTTGATATTTACAGGCATTGTATTATTCACCGGAATACTCGCAGGAAGTTATCCTGCTTTGTACCTTTCCAAATTCAATCCACTCGCCATACTGAAAGGTAAATTACAATCCTCCTTCGCCGAAATGATTTCAAGAAAAGGTTTGGTAGTGTTCCAATTTACACTATCGTCCATTCTGATCATAGCGGTCATCATTATCTACCAGCAGATTCAGTTTATTCAGAACACTGATCCGGGTTATAATAAGGATAATATTGTACGAATAGATGCGGAAGGAAAGATCCAGGGTACAGAACAGGAATTTGCAAATGAATTAAAGAGAATTCCCGGAGTAACATCAGCCAGCTACACTTTTACGAATATCGTTGGGCATACTTTCGGCGATTATGGATTGAGCTGGGAAGGTAAGAACCCCAACGAGAGTGTGTATTTTGAAGTATTTGGCGGTGGATATGATTTTATTAAAACAATGGATATGCATATCCTCAGCGCAGGGGGTTCTCAAGAGAATTTATCGCCGACACGTCGAATATTATATTGAATGAAGCAGCCGTTAAGGCAATGAACCTTAAAAACCCTGTTGGAAAAACAATACATCTGTACAGCCACCCGATGCAGACAATCGGAGTAGTGAAAGATTTTCATTTTGAATCCATGCACGAAATGGTTAAGCCTTCCTATATACTCCTGCAACCACACGGAGGAAAGATTGTTGCAAGGATAAATGCAGCACATCAAAAAGAAACGCTTTCTTCCGTACAGCATTTATATGAAAGTTATAATCCCGGTTTTCCATTTACATTTAATTTTTTGGATGAAGCGTATCAGAAGCAATATCTGAGTGAAATGAGGGTTTCGGTATTGTCAAAATATTTTGCGGGGCTCGCTATCATCATTTCCTGTCTTGGGTTATTTGGATTGGCTGCTTTCACGGCACAAAAAAGAAGAAAAGAAATCGGTATCAGAAAAGTGATCGGCGCTTCAGTAAGCAGTATTACTACCATGCTTTCAACAGATTTTTTAAAGCTGATATTATTATCATTACTGATTGCGTTTCCGGTATCCTGGTGGCTGATGAATAACTGGCTGCAGGGCTTTGCTTATCGTATCCCAGTAACTCCCGTTGTATTTTTAATTGCCGGTGTTTCCATCATACTAATTACATTGTGTACGATTGGTTTTCAATCCATCAAAGCAGCAACAGCGAATCCGGTCACCAGCCTTCGCTCGGAATGAACTTTGGTTGAAGGTTGATCCCGCACGTGCGGGAACGATTGGCCCCGCACTCGCGGGGTAGTCCCGTATATACGGGGTAACAGAGGCACGGCTGGCTAAGAGATTTTGAAAACTGAATAAGATCCGACGTTAGTCAACATAAAAATTAACTTCATGTACATAATTAAATACAGCACGCTTTTAGCGGTATTTATTTACTCCTATTTCTACGGCCAAACCGGCCAACACGTTGAAACTTCAGGCGACAAAAATATCTACCGCATTACAGAAGCCGATGCGGAAAAAATATTGGGTCAGCACGCCAGGTTAACCGACAGTTCTGTCGAAAAAAAGAATAATTCAATAGAATATAAATATACTTATACCGCAAACGAAGCAGAAGCGGGCACGGGAAAACTCGGGCATCTTTATTACACGTTTGAGGAATATAACAATGAAGTGTCTGCCATGGATATCTACAACGGAATTTTTGAGCAGAACAGCAGGTCGGTGGGCTTTGAAAAACTCGGCAATATGGGCGACCAGGCCCTGACGCATACCGATCATGAAAATTTCGAATTGATCATCATAAGAAAAGGTAATAAGATGATCCGGCTCAAAGTAAACAGGCTCACACATATGACCTCTTCAAAAGCGATGCTGTCTCTCGCCGGAGAGATTGTTTATTCGCAAAACATTTACAATCCTGTAAAAACAACCGTTGTTGCGAGTGACACTGGTTTTATTATTCAAAGGGCCGGAAAGCCGTATTTTATTAAAGGCGCCGGCGGCACTAATTATATGGACCGCTTGGCAAAATATGGTGGCAACTCTATTCGTACATGGGGTAGTAAAAATGGCGACGCGGTACTAAATAAAGCAGATAGTTTGGGATTAACAGTAACCATGGGTCTGGATGTAGCTCGTGAACGTCACGGATTTGATTACAATGATACCGAAGCGGTAAAGCAACAATTGGAAAATCTGCGCCAGGAAGTACGCAAATACAAAAACTATCCGGCTTTGTTGGCATGGGGTATTGGTAATGAACTTAACCTGGAATATAAAAATCCCAAAGTATGGGATGGAGTAAACGATATTGCTAAAATGATTCACGAGGAAGATCCCAACCACCCCGCTACTACGATGCTGGCAGGAGTAAACAAAAGAGAGATTGATTATATAAAAGCCCGATGCCCCAACCTCGATTTACTTTCCGTACAGGTATATGGCGGATTGGCC
>DATHPV010000153.1:0-10496 GCA_035483495.1 Puia sp. | reverse complement strand
ATCTATGGGATTAATAAGTGCCAGATTCTTTGAAGTATCCTTAATTGCCAATTTGTAGCTATACTGATAGGGAACTTTCATTGATCTGTCGGGATAAATAACATCGGTCACAAATCTGGCCGAGTCGTTGGACCTAGTCTGCAGCGCGTAAGGGGGAATCTGAGCTAAGTTGTAGAGGGAGTCGAGTATAATTAACTTGGCATATCTGTTTTGAAAATCATCTAATACGGAATCATAAACCTGTGCACAGGAAAGAGGTGTAGTATTGGGGTTAACCGGTTTTTTTATAATTAGATATTCAGTAACCATTGCGTCATTCAGTCGTGTTATCTCTGTTGTGTTAAGCTTGAGTTGAGATGCCGAATTATCTGTGGATGAAGCCGCTAGTGGGGAATTCGGTATAGTTGCCTGGGCGTTTTCCTCAATCGGAGTCTGTTCGTTGTAAACGACCGTCTGATCGGTCAGGGCTAAACCTGCAGCAACCGGTTTGTTATATATCGAGAGAACAACACTTTCGTTTTCGGGATAATCGTATTCAAAATGCCTTTTGTCGGGTCTTTTATTAAAATAATAGTTTCTAATGCCGAATAAAGTATCCCGATCTAAAGTGGCTGGAGTAATTATTTTATTTATTAGATGTGAAGTTGTTTGAAATGCTGCAAGCTGATTATTATTGTCCGTCGAGTTTTGGTCCGCATTTTTTTTGACCTGTTTGGAGTTGTCCTTTGCAGTCGAATCCATTTTATAAGCCAGTGAATCATGTTTGTATAGAGCTGCCATAACATCTTTGTAGTCGTTTAATTTTATGGATTGGGACTTTAACAAAGAATCCAGACTTTTTTTGATGTGGAGGTCGACGGTATCGTCTTTGCTCTTAGCATCATCTAAATTGCGATACAATGCAGAGTTCGTAAACGTAAAAGGATTTAGTCTGGGCTGGCCCCCGGGATTCATCCAGGCAAAGCCCAATATCCAGGTGCGCAAGCTATGAATCTGGTCAGTAACGTCCTGGCAAGATCTTTTTAATCCTACTGAGTCCAAAGCGTTCGCAAAGCCAATGATTTTTGCTTTCTCCTTGCAAGCTTCTTCACTGTTATCCGAATAGTGTTTGTTTTTTAATAAATAAGTTTTTAATGAATCGAAAAGCAGATTATTATATTGACGCGATTTTTCAAAAAGAGAAAATTCGTCAAACGGGAAATAATAAAGTCTGCCATTGTACCATCCTATGGACAAAGCCTTTATCGGATCCTGTTGGTAAACATCAAATTTCAGGTCTCCTTCCGGACTAAAATCTTTATTTAATACATAGTGCCAGCCGCAAATAGTATCATGGATTAACGTATCTGCAAGTTTTTGCTTGCAGGCGCAATTCGATCCATACGCTTTAATCAAAATTTGTTTTTTTAATTTTAAAATCACATCTCTTGGACAAGGGACATATTCATAATCACAAGGCCCTGTGTTTGCGATATTCCAGGTAGAAGACGGATTAAGTAACTCGTCATCCGTAGCCTTGTCTAATATTCTGTAAAAATGTTCCAGTTCAACATTCAATTTGGTAACCATTAAAGTCCAGGAAGTATCTTGTCTCCGGTTGTATTTCTGCGTTATACTTTTCCAGTATAATCTGGCCTTATAATTATTGACGCGAATCGCGTTAAGCTGTGAGTGAAAAAGCGTCGTATCAAATGGAATATTTACATTGACCAAATCCCCTTTGTTAAAAATGGAAGGTGCACCGGAAATGAGTTCATAATTACTATCGAACTGATAAATAATTGTTGGCCTATTTACCTTGCAACATTTAATAGTTTTATTATGCCCTTGTGCTGAAACATTGAATGAACATAAAATCAGGAAAATCACATAATACCAGATCGATGGAGATTTCATACTGTTAGGTTTTAGAGAGCTACAGGAAAATGTTGTCAGGGTTGGATTCCAGTCAGATCTATAGAGTGTGGAAAAAGGACGTTATCAGCAGCAAGGTCATTGAAGTTAAAAATATTTTCGCATCTAATTCCCCGTCACCGTCAACGCCTGGTTTGCCAAACCCGCAAAAGTAATGGGAGACCAAAGCCAATAGGTGTTCCCGTTAGTTGCCTTCACATTTGAATTGCTGTAGGCACTATAGTAACCGATGTTGTAGGTTTTACCGTCGTTGGGTATGTCGATATTATCCGTTGTTTGTGCAGTCAGGCCGAAATTTACATATATGGTTGTCATGGGCAGGGCCGATTGATTAACGACCTTAAGAAAAAAATAATTGGATTCTACATTCAGTTTAACCGATGTATTGCCGGATGTCGGATAAGTGTAGCTCAGATTCCAGGTTATCAGCAGACCGGCCTGGGTTCCCGAAGAAGTTTGTCCTGAAGTTGTAGCTGTTCCTGACAGCGATGCTCCCGGAGTTCCCTTTAATACGATCTGCGATCCAACCGGAATGCTTTGCGTCTGATTGTCGGCGTTGACGGTGATGGGCGTGTACGTGTCATTTATAAATGTCAAAGTACTGGAATTCCCACCGCTACCTCCACCACCGTTATTGTTGCCGCCTCCGCTTCCGTTTCCGCCATTGTTATTAGTTGGAGTGGGACCGGTTTTTGTACATCCTGCAACCAGAAGGGTTGCAAATAAAAGCATGATTAAATTTCTGAGCATGTGCTGATGATTGCGCATATAATTAATTTTTTGATTGTTGAAATATGTTCTTCCAGGTTCGCGTCACGGGAATTACAACTATTCCTGATCTCCGTCAATAAGCGCCATTCCCCGTGACGATGATTTGCTGTCCTGTTCCAGGCGTGTCTTCATTGTTAATGTCATTCATCGTACAAGTGAAGGTGAAAGCATTCGATTTGGTTTTAGTTACGGTTCCGCTAACACTCGCAAACTGGGTAGGTAAAAGTGTTGTAAGTGCGTATAAGGAACTTCCTCCATCTGTTACCCATCCATCGGTGAAAGTGTAACTGCCACTTGCCTGTTGAGGCATGTTGTAAATCACAAACCCGTCACCCGCAGTAGTAAGAATGGCTACATCGATATTATTTAAAGCACCTCCCGTTCCTACGTCGGGCACAGATGTACAAATACCGGAATAAGTAGTACCACCAGTGCTAAAACTTCCTGTACCCGGACTGCTCGAACAATTGGTGGATTGAATATCAGGCGCCTCGGTTGTGGTGTTGGGTGGAATCGCCCCGACATATACGCTTCCGATAGGTGATGAAATATTATAAAGGAAATTAATAGAAGCGCCGTCTTTGGCAGCAATCGTAGCTTTGAAGTCGCCTTCGTCGTTGGTTGACGTGATATATTTATTGCGGTAATTATTCGATGAAATAGTAATGGTCTCGTTGGCCAGAGGTTTACCTGAGCATGTTATATGTCCCTGGATCGTTCCAAATTGCAAAAGATTAATATCAAGGTTTTGGTAAAGGGTTGTACAGGGAAAGAAGTATTCATCACCCGATTGTTTGATGTCGGTATTATTTGTCCAGCGTCCTGCGGTTGGATCATAACCCCAGGATTTTGCACCGTCGTTCACGGGATTACCTCCTCCATTGGGCATTTTTACTGCGATCTGTACATTGGCATCGGGCGTGAGTTTGTTTCCCGCAGCATCTGTAAATTCAGTTCCGACAAATCCATAAGTAAGCATAACTCCAACATTTCCATCTACGTCCTTCGCCATAAAATCACCACCTGGCATTGTTTTAGAAATCAGATTACTGTCGGTACCCTGTACATAACGGTATGCTACAGATACTGAACCCTGGTACGGTGAACCGTCTGCATTCTTAAACGATCCCGCCTGGCTGATTACGCGAAAGTTGCCACTGCTAACAGAACCACCGCCTGCAGGTATCGTTCCCAAAGGCTGTTTGGATAACAGGGATACTGGTGCATAGAGCGAGGACCCTCCCGGATTTGTAATATTCCTGTACTGGGTAAAATAGTTGCTGGCGCTTATCTCCAGCTGAAATGTATTCTGATCGGAGAGATTCCGAACAGTGAAATTTCCGGCTGCGTCAGAAGTTTCCGTGCTGTTGCCGATCTTGATGGTGGCGCCTTCCACTGGGTTCCCCGATTCATCGTTTACGATTCCATTAATCGTGAAGCTACCACCGCCACCGGACCCGCTTGTTTTTTTACAACCTGGAAGTAAAAAAATCGTGGTTACAATCAGCAGGCACACGAGTGCCAGCTTTGCAGAACAGGTTTGATTTTGTATCATAGAAAAATAATTAATGAGTGATTTGATTTTGTGATTTTCATTTTTTGGATCCTCTGCGATCCAGGATGTTTTGACTATTTCCGAAATTCGCTTCCAGCCATTGCAGTGATACGGATAGGATCTTTTTCTCAACGGTGGAACAATCCTGCAGGCTCATGCTGACCGCCTCTCCTGTATAGTATTTGACATCGATGTCTTTTTCAATCAATAATTTGATGGAGCCGGGAGCGCCTGAATTTGAAAAGAAACGGGGCGATAAACACCATCCGAATCCTCTGCCATCCGACTTTTCATATTTCTCAAACAGTATATGGTCGATAGCAGCCGACTGAGCCGTGATGCTGAAACTACTTTTGTGCAACATCCGCCGGGCATCGCTCATATAAGAATATTCTGTAAACCCGGTCTGCTGAGCGCCATAAAATGTGAGCCTGGTTAATAGCTGGCCATCGTAATAAGCATCGATGACTGCTGTCATGGTCACCATGCTGTCCTGTTTCGTGCGCCTGCAGGTTGTTTTAGAACTAATGAATCTGACTTCAAAACCATCATGAACAAGCGATGGCTTTGAAGAAATGTCTTCGCCTGGTTCAGGATGAGAGGATAAAATTTTATTTCCTTCTGTATGAGTCGTGTTTCCGCTAAACGATTCTCTTTTTCCGCCATGATAAATGACCATGAAAATTTGTTCAAGCCCGATACTGTTCACGGCTCCGGTGTTGTTGTCGGTCTTTCTATAAGAAATACTGTTGTCCATTACTTCCAGCACTTTTATATGAAGTTCCGACCCATCGTTCAGTATGAGTGTGTCCTGCCCGCGAAGCGCAGAGCCTGATAAAAAAAGAAGCAAAAACAAAAATGGTTTCATAAAATAAAATATGAATCAGAAGGAAAACACGATGCCGGCTGTATATTGGTTTTTTGCACCTGTTTGAACGGTTTCAAATGTCTGAAAGGTGACTCCGAAGCTTTTAGTGAATATATAATCTGCCCCGAACGCGACATAGCACCCGAATACATTGTAAGATGGTTCAGTATATAAACCATTTTGGTCGAAAGTGGGTACGATATAGTTTTCCCAGAATCCACCTATATGAGCAAAAACAAAAAGACCTCCGTCCTGATTTTTAAAATTCCCAGTCAGTCTGTTGATCGGCGCGTACACACTAAAATAGCCCGCAACTATTTCGTCGCTTTTTATATAGTCTGTATTGAAATTATACAGCGCCATCAAGCCTATGTTTACGACATTCTTTACAACCCTGGTTTCAGATTCAAGTCCAAGACCACCGGGTGTCTCCATGGAATAAAAAATCCTGGTCGGTTTATACTTAACCTTTATGTTTTGATAATTGATGGTAGTGTCAATACCATGATGTGTGGTTGACAAAGGTGGCGTCACATTGGCATGGGTTGCCTTATTTTCGGCTCCCACTGGAACAACGGGAACCACAACGGGTGAACTTTCAGAATGATTAATAATTTCCCTTTGTCCGTTGGCGTAAATGATCATGAATACATTTGCCCTGTCAATATTATATACAGGTCCGTCCAGGAACTCCCATTTTTTATACTTGATGGTGAGGTCTGTTAATTCGGTGATTTTTGCTTTTATCTCCGACTTATCATTTTTGATAATAATATCCTGGGCATCTACCAGGTAGCTTGTGAAAAGGAGCAGTAGCAAGATTCTATATTTCATGTTGTGTAAATTTTATTTGCCTACTCTTGATTCCGTTTTCGGCTATCCGGTTATCGATCTATTTTCGATAAACCAAAACTCTGATTTATACAAAGCCCTATCTAACGTCATTATGCGTTGAACAACCACGTATTTTCACATGGGTGACTAAGTGAATTAATTTCCGGATAAGCTGGAATTTTATTGAAATTGCAGAGTGTACCTATTTAATAATTTCTAAAACTTAAATTTTATGTCGGAAAAAATGACTTTACACGGTTTTGAATGGGACAAGCAACATCAAAGAATTTCTACCCAATGCACACCCCTTACTTATGACCAGCCTTATTCTACTATAAGTCCGAAAAAAACACATCATGGAATGCCTATTAAAGCAGATGCGGCTTTTTGGGTTCTAAAAAAATTCTTTGACAAGGTGACTAAGAAACAGCCTAAGACTAGTCCACTGAGGGACATAAACTGGGTCGAGTTCAGTAAAGCGTCGATTTTTAGAATTCTGTCACAGGAAGGTTGTGATTATATACGCTTTTATTTCGCCATACCTGATGAAAAAGAAAATGAAGCAAGTCTCGTCTTAGAAGGTGTTACAAGTAACGGAAGTCCTGTTAAGGGCCAGGGACTTATTGAGTTGATAAAAGCAAAAGAAGAAGACCCGGAAAATACAGGAGAAATTGACTCATCCACACTAGGTCAGTATGAAGAAAAAGGCAATGGAGGCGGATTTGTGGGCAATTCAGATAACATACAATCAATGTATCAATTAATTAAAGATTATCAGGAGAAAAAAGGTTTTACCGATGTCAAATTTTCCGATTTTATGCAAGAAGCTTTTATACCTGCATCGCAGGAAAACTTTCAATAATGCGCTGGCCCGTTTATCTGTACTACCTATTCATGATAGTTTGTTTCATCGATAGCCTGTTCTATTTTAAATATTTTAAAATAAGATTGTTAGCGATACTATTATTTTTTTCAATTCTGGTTGAAGTCCTGTCGGAATGGATCGGAGTAGCAGGCTCCGATCATTTTTTTCTTTATCATTTTTATAATATCCTAGAATATGTTTGGGTTACGTGGATATTGTTTGCCTGTATAAATAACTCCAAAAATTACTTGAGAATATTCCTTATTATTTCAATGATTTTATATGCCTGCCTTTCTTTATGGATAAGTTATGAAATTGAAGATCTTCACAAATTTCCAAGTATAAGTACAAACATTGAAAGTGTTGGAGTTATCATCTGGTGCCTGATTGGCTTTTGGAAAATTGAACCCATTAATGATATCCCAATTCAAAGACGAAGCGATTTCTGGATTATACTGGCTTTTTTTGTTTATTTCAGCGGTACTTTTTGTTTTAACAGTATATACAATTACCTTCTGAACAACGGGAAACAGACAGCCGAATCTCTATTTTCAATAATAAATTCTTTTTTTAATTACCTTTTGTATATTTTTTTAATTATAGGATTACAATGTTTTCGGACGGAAAGGAAATATTCGGAGCAGTAATTGCCATTACATTCATCGTGTTACTTCTATCCTCCCTCATTGTGATAGTAATTATCAATTACAAAAGAAAACAGGAAAAATACAAAAAGGAAAAAGAAGTCCTGCTATTTGCCTTTGAAAATGAACGAATAAAAATCCAAACCGAGGTGGAAGAAGAAACACGTCAAAACCTGGCTTCTGAACTTCATGATAATATCGGACAGTTATTGAGTCTTACTAATGTAATATTGTCATCTGTCAATATGAATAATGTTGACAAAGCAAAGGAGAAAATTCAATCTGCACAGGAATTGGTTCTTCTTTCCATAAAAGATATGAGGCATTTAACTAAACTTGTTCAGGGTGAAAATATATTATCGGATGGTTTAAAGGAAGCGATAGATCAGGAGATAAGATGGCTTCAGCGAAATGAATATTATAAGATATCAACTCAATTTATCAGCAGTCGGGAAAATATTAAGAATTCAAACAAGGATTTAATCATTTTCCGGCTTTTCCAGGAAAGCATTCACAATATCATCAAACATGCAGATGCCACTGTTATTGATTTAAAAATTGAAGTTGGCAATTCTCTTTTTAATATGCAAATTGAAGACAATGGCAAGGGATTACCGTTGGAAGAAATTGATAAAAATAAAAAGGGATTGGGTCTTCAAAACATGCAAAAGAGGACACATATGTTAGGTGGTGATATGAAGATAGAATCGATTCCTCTCAAAGGCACTAAAGTCATTTTTAATATCCCATATAAAGAAGATGTCTAAAAAGGTAATAAATATTGCATTAGTTGACGATCATTCACTGTTCAGGCACGGAGTTGCCAACTTACTTTCAGAATTTAATGATATTCATATTGAATTTGAAGCTTCCAATGGTAAGGAGTTGCAAATTCTCCTTCCCAAATTCCCGGATGTAGATGTTATATTAATGGACATTAAAATGCCAGGAATGGATGGATATGCAGCTACAAAATGGGTTAAAGATAACTACCCTCATATTTTTATTCTTGCACTAAGCATGTTCGATGAAGAGAAGGAGATTATAAAAATGTTGAAATCGGGAGCTAAGGGATATATCCTGAAGGAGTCTTCCCCAGCTGATTTATATAAGGGTATAAGTGAACTGGCTTCGAAAGGATACTATAGTACCGATCTGATCTCAAGCCGGTTAATTCATTCCCTAAATATCGAATCGGATGAGCACCAAAATGAAGAGACCCATCATATAACTAAAAAGGAAATTGAATTTTTGAAATTCTGCGCTTCTGAAATGACCTACAAGGAAATAGCTGTAAAAATGGGCATTGCAACCAGAACAGTTGATAATTATAGACAATCATTATTTGAGAAACTCTCTATTAAAAGTAGGGTGGGTTTGGTTTTATTCTCTATAAAAAATAAAATAGTGGAGGTTAGCTAATTCCTTGATCTTTCACTTTAATCATTTCTCGACTAGGTGAACGTTCATTTCTTACCCATTTTACTTTCACAGTCTAATCAGGTTGAAAATAGATTAAAATTCATTCATTGAAAATAATGTGCTTAGTCAAATAAACCTACATTATTAAATACCAGTTTGTACTTTTCGCATTTAGGACAATAATTATTTTTTCTTTGCAGGTACAGAGGGATTGTTGAAATGGGTATATCTTTAATTAGTCCTTTTTTAAACATGCCCTTCACAAAATAGGGAACCTTCCCGTCGCCTTTCAGTTCTTTTACCCTGGCGCTTATAATATTTAAGTTCCTTCTTTCTGCGACTTCTACCAGATCATATATGTCGATCTCAGTAACGGTATTATTCTGTAAATCAAGGGCGGGAAAGTAATAATACCCGGGTTCCATTCCGTAACCAAGGAAGATTTCCTTCTTTGAATAGTTACAGTTATCACATTTACATTCCAGTATTTGTCCCATGAACTGAACTTAAATTTCCCCCGTTATCGAAGTTTGACTGTCTTTATAAAACGACCGGGAATTGTTTTAATTGCAGTTATTGTCATCAATAGAAGGGAGTACGTAAAAACATCTAATTTTATTGATGATATCTTTTCTGACTTATCACGCTGTGCCGGATGTAAATCATTCGGATTACGGTCAGATCAACGGGGCCTATATAAATTGCTGGATTGAAGCAAGCGATCTGGAAAAGGCTAAAATGATTTCACGCAAAACTATTGAAGATTTGAAATGGGCGATTTTAAGTTTGGAGGATGCCTACCCCATCAGTTTGTCAGACTTTGCCCCTGGTTCTGAAGGCAAAGAGTTCCATGAGCAGGCGTTAATTGATAAGGAAGTATATCAAATACATACATACACTGAATGAACCGTCTTATGAAGATTAGATTTTTAGTTTTTATAGTTTTAGTTTGCTCAGGATGTATTTCTTATGGCCAGGAAGATCTAGAAGCCAGAACCAAACCCATCGTAAATGAAGGAAAAATACTCTACCGTTCGGAAATGGCTTCCTGGTATGGGACAGACATGTTTATCGCTCAATTTAAAGACATGGATAAAGTTGGTGGTTATTTTTCCTACTCCTATCAGGATAAAGAACGCTGTATTTTCTTCTCTAAAGGAGATAATCCCGTGGTTCTCGGAACAATCTCTTTCGATAGCACCTTTAATAATAAAAATGCAACACTGGATCTGGCTCAGAGAACTTTTTCCACAGAAGAATCTGATATTTATACATTCCGTCAAAAAGCGTTGAAAATTATCAATACAGATACTCTATTCAAAAAATATGAGAATACGGATCTCAATCTCATACCTGTTACGACTCCTGAAGAACGAAAAATTTATATACTTACGGGCCCTAAGAAAGATGGAATGGTTATATTTGGAAATGACTATCTGCTGACATTTGACCTTTCAAACACCCTCATAAGTAAGCGAGCCCTACATAAGAACATAATAGTTGCCAACTATAGTACGAATTCAAATGATACAAATAAAATCGTTGGCGGGATGCATTCCCATCTCCCGGAAACTGGCGATTTCATTACTCCAACGGATATTTGTACGCTTATGCTATATGAAA
>DATHPV010000152.1:0-9535 GCA_035483495.1 Puia sp. | reverse complement strand
ATGCAGCTTTTGCAAGAAGCCAGCCGATTGATACGGCCCGTTTTACTTATAACATCGTGAGGCCATATCAAACGGTCAACCATCAGTTATTTAAAACCAGCGGATATATTGACCTTTCAAAAAACATGGGAAGAATCGAAGGCACTTATGCCTTTCAGCGCGATGTAAGAAAAGAATATGATGCAGATGTATCTTTTAATGATTCGCTGAATGCAAACAATATTCCCGATTTGAATTTCCAGCTGAATACGCAAACAGTTGACCTGGCCTGGGAGCATCCTGCCATTAAAAACAAAATTGTGGGCAGTGTCGGATTAAATTTTATTACCCACAGTAATATTGAACAGGGAACAAGTTATCAGCAACTTATTCCTAATTTCCTGGACTACGGCGGCGGCGTTTATGCGATAGAGAAATTTCAAACAAGAAAATGGATTTTTGAAGGAGGAGTCAGATATGATTACCGCTGGTTGCAGGCCTATGCGCTGGATCCGACAAATCCTACGATCGAGAACAAACCAACATATAACTGGCAGAATGCGACTGTGAATCTGGGAGCTGAATATAAATTCAGTGACCATTTCTACACTATGTATAATTTTGGAACAGCCTGGCGTCCTCCTCAGGTGATAGAATTCTTTGCAAATGGTATTCACCAAAGTGCAGCTTCATTTGAGATCGGGGATTCATCACTGACGCTGGAAAAAGCATACAACAATAATCTGTCGTTCATATTTAGCGGTGAAAAGATTTCTTTTGAAGCCGGATTTTATGTCAATTATTTTCATCACTACATATATTTAAAGCCTGATAGTCTGCCGGTACAAACCATTCAGGGCGCATTTCCGGCATTTACCTATACACAGGTAAATGCTTTATTTGAAGGTCTGGATCTGAACATTACATATGATATCACAAAACATTTCCGATTTGTTTCAAAAACTTCTATCGTTCGGGCCCGAAATGAAACTACAGGTGAATGGCTGATAAATATTCCTGCCGATCGTTACGATAACTCTATCCGGTATCATTGGGATTCAACCGGAAAATGGAAAAACTTTTTTATCGGTGTTGGTAATCTGGCAGTATCAACGCAAACCCGTGTTCCACCAAATAGTGATTACGTGGCTCCGCCGCCGGGTTACGATCTCTGGGGCATGGAAGCCGGTTGTTCCATTCCCCTTTACAAAAGATATATTGATGTAAACCTTACGGTGACCAATCTTACCAATGTCTCTTACCGGGATTATCTTAACAGATTCCGGTATTATATGGATGATCTTGGAAGGAATATCAGTTTGCGTGTAATGGTACCTTTTTAATTGTAAGATGTGTTTTGCTTATACTTTTTATTTCACCCTCAAAACATACAACTCATGTTTATTTTCATCATTCATTTTATTGATATTTTACTTTCCGGTCTTTTATCCGGAATCATGGTTTGTATATGGCAGCGCGCTGACTATAAGACTACTTCAGAAATAAGTAACCTCGAAATACAGAAGGCTAATATGAAAACTTTCGATGATAAAATACCTTTCCTGGGATTGATGACAGCTTTACTATCTATTGTCTCCGCAGTCTTGCAAAATGATATCCTTATTATTTTTATTCCTTTATTAATAGCAACAATACTTTTAATCGTCAGCGGAATTATAACTATGTATGGCAATCAGCCGATCAATAAACAAATCCAAAGATGGACAAAAGATTTTATTCCTGGTAAATGGGAATTCATAAGGGACAGATGGCTTTCATTTCATATTTACAGATCCATACTCACCTTGATCGCTTTCATTTTAATTGTTTTTGCCGATCTGATAAAATGATTAGTGTGAGACTATCGCTGAACAACCAGAAACAGTCAGGTTTAATTTTACAAATCCAGCGTCAACATTATTCGGTGCGCAAACTTTCTTCGCCAGCCGAAGCTCATTCAGAGCGGAGGCTGGTCACGGGATTCATCAGGGCTGCCTTGAGAGCCTGATAGCTGACGGTGGCGAGCGTGATCAATAGAATACCGACTCCGGCAGCGACAAAGATCCATATTGAAAGGGAAGTATGAAGCGTATAGGTTTCCAGCCACCTGCTCATGAAGAAATACGAAACGGGCATAGACACAATACAGGAGAGAATCACCAGCTTCAGGAAATTGCCGGAGAGTAGCGCCCAGAGATTGACGACGCGCGCGCCGAGCACTTTACGAACACCAATCTCTTTGGTGCGTTGTTCCGCAACGAAAGAGGCCAGACCAAAAAGTCCGAGACAGGAAATGAGAATCGCCAGACCAGAAAAGACGCTGGCAAGATTGCCGATCTGGGTTTCGGCGAGGAATTTTTGCTCATAGGCTTCATCGTTAAAATGATAGAGGAAGGGGCTTGCCGGATTGAATTTTTTGTAAACGGATTCTATCCTGGCAAGAGCAGTGCGTACAGGTGTGCCAGGTTTGATGCGAATAATATTGATGTAATGGCCGCCTTCTCCCAGGAAAATAGCAGGTTGGATCACGTCGTAAGGATTGTTTACTATCATGTTCTTTGTGACGCCGATGATGGTATAGATTTTCCCTTCGTGTTTTACCATCTTGCCGATTGGGTCTTTGAACCGAAGGATGCGGGCGCCTTCTTCATTGACGATGGCGGAACTGCTGTCGGTGCCAAAGGCTCTGGAGAAATCACGACCTTGTATAACCGTCCAACCAACAGTGGAACCGAAGTCGCCACTTACCCAGATATCGCGGAAGGTTATATTTTTTTGATCTTCCTGCATGCCCTCCCATTGCAACCAATCGTTCTGACCGAATGAGGTCATGGTTGTGGAAGAGGTCGCCATATTTGCGACCACACCGGTGTTGAGCAGTGCCGTGCGGAGGGATTCATAGTGCCGGTCGAGAGAATCTGTATTGATGGGCACGTTGATAAGACTCGCGCGGTCATAGCCAACGGGCCGGTCTTTGCCGAACTGGATCTGGCGGAAGACAGTAATAGTTCCGATGATCAGCGCGAGTGAAATGGCGAACTGCGCAACTACGAGCACCTGGCGCGGAGTGCCTGCACCCTTGCCTGCTTTGAATGCTCCTTTCAGCACTTTCACCGGAAGGAAACTCGAGAGATAAAAAGCAGGATAGCTGCCGGCAAGCAGTCCTGTGATTATTGTAAAGATCAGGGAGATGGCCCAGAAACTTAAGTTGGTCCAGGGCATGATCAAGGCCCTTCCGGAAATGGAACTGAACCAGGGCAGGCTCCATGCGGTGAGCACGATGGCCAGCACAAATGCGAGAAATGCAACGAGGATCGATTCAGCGAGAAATTGTCCGATAAGTTGTGCGTGTAAGGAGCCCAGTGTTTTACGGATGCCTACTTCTCTTGCACGTTGTCCGCTGCGTGCAGTGGACAGATTCATAAAGTTGATACACGCGAGTAAAAGAACGAAGACGCCGATGATCCCGATTAGCCGCACACGACTGATGCGCCCTTCACCGATGCCACCATTGGCATCGTCATAGTGCAGGTATAAATTTTCGAAAGGCAGCACGGTATATGTCTCGATGGTGTGTGTAACGAATGGTGTGCAGATATTTTTTATTCGCGCTTCAGCTTGTTCGGCTGTAGTGTTGCCGGCAAGTCGGGCGAACATGCGACAGCTGTGGTTGTTGAAATCGGTATTGTTGTTAAGAAAATTCATCCGCTGGTGCGACATGGGAATGAAGAAATCGATATCATGAAAGGAAGAGGTCTGAGGTTGATCGGCATAGACTCCTCCCACGGCGAACGAAAGATCGTTGTTGTATTTAAAAGTTTTGCCGACTACGTTCTCGCTGCCAAACAATGCTATTGCACTGGACCGTGAAATCAGGGCTGTGTTGGGATCGCGTAGTGATTCAGCGTTGCCACTAAGAAAATGATAGCCGAAGATTACAGGAAATGTATATTCCACCCAGGAACCTTGTCGCGAAATACTTTTGTCGCCGTTGATGAGAAGACCATCGTTGGGCCAGGTGAACATGGCTGTCGCATCGAAAATATCATTGTAGCCTTTTTGCAAATAGGGCTTGAGTGCAGACGAGACCGTGTATCCCATGTAGGTGATGGGTGATCCTGGGGCCGTGCCTTTTGGACGTTGAGCCTGCATGATCTCCACGATGCGGCTGTTATCTGGATAAGACTTATCTACGGCATGTTCGCCGATGGTCCAGATGCCGATGACGAGGGCGATTGCCATGCCGGTGGCAAGACCGAAGATGTTGATAAAAGAGTAAACGCGGTTCTTGCGGAGTTGACGGAGAGCAACGAGGAGATAATTTTTGAACATGCTATTGATTTCAGAATAGCATTCGTATATCCAGAAAAGTACCTGTTTTTTCAGATCTTAATAATCAACCAGTTGCAATTTCCTTGATCATATTAATTGTCCGGTTTCGCACATGCTGTGTCCAGTTTTTACGCCGCAAGTCTTTCTGACGGGGTTATCCTGATTTCTTTTTTCAGGTTATTTCTGATGATGCCAACATATTGGAACATTCCGATTTTATCGCTATTGAGTGATTTGAATATCTGGTCGGCTGTTTCAATCATCTGATCATTGAATGAATAGAGAATATCGCCACTTACGATGCCCGCTTTTTCAGCAGGACTATTGGCATCAACTTTTGTAATAAAAAGTGCACTATGGTTAGGCACTTCAGTTATCAATCTCAATTTAGGCACCAACTCTATCTGTTGCATTTGAAAACCGAGGAATGCTCTTTTTACTTTACCATATCTCATCAATTGGGAAGCGACTTCTTTCGCAGTATTTATACTCACCGCAAAACACAAGCCCTGCGCACCATTTACAATGGCGGTATTAACTCCTACTACCTCACCGTCAGCATTTATTAAGGGGCCGCCTGAATTACCGGGATTCAAAGCGGCATCTGTCTGGATCATACAATCCACCGTGTTGCCACTGAAACTTTGCATGGTCCTGCCTAATGCACTTACGATTCCTGATGTTACCGTGTGCTGGAATCCCAGCGGGTTTCCAATGGCTATCACCAATTGTCCAACTTTCAGTTTATCAGAATCTCCCAAAATCGAAGGAGTAAATTCATTGGCTGAAATCTTAAGTATGGCGAGGTCGGTTACGGTATCTTCTCCAACCAGTTCAGCATTACATTTTGTTCCATCATGGAGTGCCACTTTGATTGCTTTGGCTTTATTTACTACATGACTATTGGTAAATAAAAAACCATCGGAAGATATCATAAATCCCGAACCACTGCCCCCTGAAACATTTTTATCATTTCTGTTTGTAATACGATCGATCTTGACTACGGCACTTTTTACAGCGTCTACCGCATTTATAATCGTTTGTGAATAGTTGTCCATGATAATCGGGTTCGCAAAATCTAATCCATATCATTTTAGTGGACTTTATAGCAGTGTCAGGGTATAAATAAGTGAAAATCTGGCAGAATGGACATATAAAAGCGGCGATTGCAGTTTTGCAGATCAGTTCGATTTAGCTTTGAACTTTAATATAATAAGACACATCCTAAAACGAATTTTCTAAACATCAAATAATCATGACCGTCGAACAAATCAAACAATCTATTTTGGGCGATTGGAAAAGTATTGCCCCTGAAATTCGTCCGAGTATTGCAAAGAATGCCGATGGAACTATGAAACCATTTTATCTGTCGCGTGTTTTTAAATATTCAGCCGGTGACAAATTTGAATTGGATGTTATCAACTCTGCCGATGCTTACGGGAAAGTACCATTGGTGAAAATTGGCATTAAAGGAAATATTGTCTGGCAGGGTGAGCACCCAATAGCGCAAGGTGCGCAAAAAGTAAAGTTTACTGCAGACGAAGTATATGAAGTAACACCTTTGATTCAGGGCTTTGCAGATGCAATGAATCAGCTTGCCGGCAAAGGATTCAATAAATGGGAAGTAAATAATACGCAAAGTATTTTGGGCAAAGCTTTCGCACCATTTGGACTCAGTGAAGGACAGCTATTTGCTGAATACGATTTAATCTATGTATTCAACGGTTTGCTGTTTTGGGGCGCGAGAAATGTAGACGGGCGAGGCTTCGATAAGGAAGAAAACAGACCCACTAATTTGCAAATTCCTTTGGTTAGGAAGCATTAGTAATGTAGGTAATTTGTCGGTTGAATCAAATTAGGACCTCTATGAAAGTTGATTCCTGGTTGGAATCAATGCAGGAAGAAATATTCTTCGAGTTCACCAAGATAATCTCCGCTATGCACGCTGTTGTAGGTCTTGGCGATTGGTCGCCCTGGGGCTGAGAGGATGTAGCCGTAGTTAACTGTATCCCGATCTATAATTAGTGGTCCATCTTTACAGTCATTAATGCAAACATATCTTTTAGTAGATACCAAGATCTTTATATCCTTATATCGGACATTTTTTTTAAGGCTGTCTTCTGTACCGCTGATACCGGCACCGAAGTCCCCATCTACATCTCCTACTTCGTCCTCATTCATCTTCTCCAATTCCGCATATCTGTTGTCATCTGGTTGAAGGAAGAGAATAAAGTTTCCAGCTGAGTAAGTAGTGTCTTTCAAATGAGTCTTCAGGATCACAGCCGAGTCATTTTCATGGTGAAGAGCCGGGTGAGAAATGACTGTTGTTGAATCGTTAATTTTCAGTGGTGCATTTTCAGGTTTAATAGCAGGCGAATGACAGCTGATTGTGAGAACAAGTATGAAAGGGAGCCATCGGTTGATCTTCATTTAGAATCGATTTAATGAGAAAGGCAAAGGCATGAACCGGTATAAAATTTTCAATGGGCTGGAGGAACTTTAAATCACCAAAGTCTATTGCATTACAACTTTCCGGATTCTCTGATTACCGCTGTCCGCGACATACAGGTTTCCGTTTTTGTCGATTGTAATCTGGAACGGACGGTAGAAGCGGGCTTTTAAACCTGTGGCATCTCTGTAACCATTGTAAGCATAATCACCGGCGGTTTGCCAGTCGTAACCGGCAATCAACGATACCGTTCCGTTAGTAGTGACTTCTTTTATTTGATTACTGCCGAAGTCGGCGATAAAAAGATTGCCTTTCGAATCAAAGACAATACCTGCTGCGTATTCAAAAGTTGCATTCGGATCCAGATCTGTGCGGTCGCCGGCAATCGTTGTCACGTCTCCTGTCTGGTCGATTTTCCGGACATAACTTCCATCCGTTATGTAAATATTGCCGCCTTGATCTGTGCAAACGCCAACGGGGTTCACGAGCTCACTTACTGTTGAAGGGACGCCATTCACGTATTGATGAATGGTGTGAATGGTAATGGTACTGACATCGCCGAGTGGAGTAATTTTTCGAATGGCTTTGTTTAAACCATCAGCTACCAGAATATTGCCCTGAGGATCTATTGTGATGCCCGCAATCCCATTGAAACTTGCTGTGATGCCGGGTCCGTCTGTCTGTCCTTTGGAACCATCACCAGCCAGTGTGGTCACATTTCCGGAGGGATCTATCTTGCGAATTTTATTAAAGATGGCATCAGTAACATAGAGGTTTCCGGAATTATCTGCCACCACTCCACAGGGATAACCAAACAGAGCGCTGGTTGCGGGGCCATCGAGATCACCATATGCTCCATACCCGGCATAAGTGGATATTCGCCCATCAACTCCGATTTTTCGAATGTCCTCTGAAGCCGTTTCGGCTATGAAGAAATTTCCCAGTGGGTCGAAAGCTACGCCAAGGGGACCTCCTACCGCTGCATCCAGCGGTTGTCCATCACTGTTATCAGTGGTCTGCAGTCCGTTGCCGGCAATCGTTATCACATAGGGCAGGCTTAGATAAGTAAACTGTGGACCCTTTGCGATTCTTGTATCATTGGCATAAGAAATAGTTACAGGTCCCGAACCCGCTGATGGCGGTACAAGCACTTGTATGGAATCACCCCTGATACCTAAATTCCGTGCGGTGTCCCCGTTAATCATAATATAAAGAGCAAGCCCAATGTTCGCAGCATGAATGGTTATGGTGTCGTTATAAGTTCCGACTGCAGGATTGATCCGGATATTGCTTATCGGTCCTGCGCTGTCGAGCGGAGTCTGTGTGGAATCAGGCTTAGGCGGTAAATTATTGACGCTCGTTTTTACGCATGAATTAAACGAAAAAAACAGCACTGATAAAAGACATAGAAAGATGAAATATTTCATGGAGATTAATCGGAAAATTGGTTATTGAACGGGATTAACTCAATGAATATTGTACCGGTCCCGTCCTCTCATTTTATGCTAGGGGTTTTCCTTCAGTGATCATTATCGACAACTGTCACCTGTTCTTATCACTCGAGATTCCTAATCTTTAAAATTTGAAAGGACGTTTCCATAAAAAAACATGGTCGACCGTGCGTTGCTGTTGACAACGACCCTGCAAGTCCCAGATGAGGTTATAGATAAAGAAATTCTGCTTGCTGAACTTTGGCCCTCCGGTTGAATGGTAATATCCCAGCCTCCTTTTTTTGTGGTATCCGCCTTATAGCTGAATTTGTGCGTATGAAAGTTTATTCCCCCATCATCACTAGATGCTCCATAGTGACCAGCGGATGAATTTGACGTTCCAAAAAAGGGCAATGCCACCGTAAGACTATCTCCCCCTACAAATACAAAATAACCACCTGTTAATTGGGCTGTCTTTCCTTTGGAACCGGTAACCGATGTGGCTAAAAAATGAAATTGTTTGGAATCGATCCCATGTTTAAGTTTCTGATAACTAGCTTGTTTGTCCTGGTCGGCATTCGATTGCGCCAAACTATATAAACAAAAGATCGTCAGAAATGGCAGAAGCAGAAGTTTGATTTTCATATAGAAAGTTTCAATAAAATTAATGATTCCTACAAAATAGTCATCAGGTTTGTGCCTATGTTAAGCTTAAATTACAGTTTGTAATCAGTAAGATTAATTTTGAAATAAAAAAATAATTACTGCAACCAGCTTTGCATTTGCGAGTGAAACTAAAAATGTTTAAAACTAATTTTCATGAAAACTAAAATTTATTTCTTCCTGCTAACCATCGCCTTCATAGGTTTGATAAGCTTCAAAACAAATCAAATGAAACAATCAACCCCGCCAGAACCCGGGATGTTTAAGGTAACCATACTTTATCCGAATGGGGACGATAAAACTTTTGACATGGACTATTATGAAAAAAAACATATGCCCATGGTAGCCGGATTGCTGGGCAAAAATCTAAAATATTATGAAATTGATAAGGGTATATCCGGCAGAACTCCAACTGATAAAGTTCCTTTTGTAGCCATCGGTTATTTTTATATTACTGATGTCGCTGAATACAATAAAGCGATCGCACAAAACATTGATACAATCCTCAAAGACATCAAAATTTATACGAATATTCAGCCTGTTATTCAGATAAGTGAAGTCAAACAGGTGGGATATAATACCATGAAATAAATAAACAGTAGTCACCTCCACTAACACTGCGGTGACGAGTTAGGCGTTACGCTTTCAGCGTTAAGGGTTAAGCGTATCACGGTCACTCAGA
>DATHPV010000151.1:0-2007 GCA_035483495.1 Puia sp. | reverse complement strand
TAGATACCCATGATCCACCAGACACAACCAATTATTATCGCTGGACCGCTTCAGGTTATGTAATAAGAAAATCCTGGGGGGAGCCCTGTGGTCCCGGAAATCCGCCCTGTTACGATCCTTATAGCTGTGTATGTTCCGCATTTTGCAATCAGCTTGTAACAGACGATCAAATAAATATTTTCTCTGATCAGTTTACCGATGGGCATGAAATTTTACAACGACCTGTATTTTATTCTCCGGTCTATTGGCATGGATATCACTATATCGAGATCAAACAATATTCAATTAGTCTGCAGGCTTATCAGTTCTGGCAACAATATTTGAATCAGACGAACCGAACGGGAAGTATTCTTGATCCGTTACCCGCTTCACTGACGGGAAATATTTATAACCTTGCCGACTCCAATAATCTTGCGTTAGGTCTCTTCTCGGCGTCGGCTGTTTATAACAAAAAAATAATCGTCGAACCGAACTTCCTTCAAACATATTGGCTGGAGGTCAGCGCCACTTACTATATTGAACAGGGAAGTTGTTATATGGTTTATCCTAACACACTCGGAAACGACGTAACCCCTACGGGATGGGAGAACGCACAAGTGATTGATATGCGATAGTAAATAATATTTCAACCTTTCATTATTTCATCAAGACTATCCAGTACTTTTTGTTCCCAAAGTATCCGGGCTTTTGGTTCGCAGTGATAATTTCCACCTTCAGCCGCAGTAAAAGGGATCAATATTTTTTTACTTTTCACCATATCATATAATGCCTGTGACTGTCCGGGCCAGAATGATTCATTTTCGGGGGAAGGAATAATAACAGCACATTCAATTTTGTCTGCGACACCATTCAGATTATATTTAAACACTTCGGTGTATGTATCAAAGGGATTTGTTTTACCGTACGGCCTTGCACGGAAAGCAAAAGTGGCAGTAGCGCCAGGAAACTGTTTCATTCCCTGTTCGAGATAATTATTGAATTGTTCTTTCTGTCCCGATTTAAGGAGTGACACCAGGGGAGCAGGAAGATGATTCAACCAGGAAGTACTCACATCTACAACACCCGGATCAGCGATTATGGCTTTGATTCTTTTTTCAAATGCAGCAGCACGGGGAACCCAATAGCCTGCCTGACTGATTCCAATCAGCACCATATTATTTTTATCAACATCTTTCCGATGAATTACACTATCGACAACTGGTGTAATCACCTTTTCCCAGTCGTAGCGGAAATACATATTCTTTTCGAAGAGGGAACTGCCCTGACCGGGCCCATCAAACGTTACAATATTATATCCCCTTTCGAAAAATCCAGAGCCACCATATGTTATGACATCTACAATAGATCCATCGCTGCCATTATTGAAAATACATAAGGGTCTCGGTTTTTTATCTTTGTGACTGATGAAAAATCCCGCAAGCGAAGTTCCTTCATATGGAATACTGAATTCCTCATAATTGAAATCCATGAGCTGTACGGCTTCCTTCCAGCAATCACGGTGAATCAAAAATAATTCCTTAAACCGGTTTGCTTGTAAGGATGCATCCAGATAGTCCATCGCTGCATAGTAATAAGTACTTGCTCGTGCATACGCGTCCCTGGCGCTGATCAGTTGTCCGTTTTTTTTACAATCATCTGCGACTTTCTTACAATTATCTGCAAATTTCAGATAGGCGTTTACAAAAGTAGAGGGACTGTTTTCATCTATAAGCGTACGGATCGCCAGCAACTCACCGATGTCTGCAAACTTATAATGAGCCTTCCCCAACACATTTAGAAATGCAAATTCATTTGGTTCACTTTTAAAAAATAGAAGAGCAGGCCCGGGATCTGCTTTTTGATACGTATCATTTCCAGAAATGATAGCACCTATACCGGTAACAGGTAAGATGGCGCCTGCGCCAGCTAACCCCATCATAAAATTTCTTCTTTGCATACCTGAATTTAATACTTTGGAAGTAAAATCCAACAAAGCTATTTGCGCTTCATCTCTTTTATAATTCTGTC
>DATHPV010000150.1:0-2321 GCA_035483495.1 Puia sp. | reverse complement strand
TCCCTTTTTGCACTGCTTCAACCACTTCTTCGTCTTCCATCTCTACAACATCCAATTGGGAACCCGCTCCCATATTGTATAATTCCTCCTTCCAGACATACGTGTAAAAGGAAACTTTTGTCTGGTCAATTGACAAAGGCTGAATAAGATTGATACTTAGTCCCCAGGGATAAAAATTGAACATCATATTCGGGAAAACAAAAAAATAATAGGCAGCCACTTTTTTTCCATAATCGGAAGAAGATACGGGAAGATCAAATATTTGTTCATCCGATTTGGCAAGTCCCAGTTGCAGATTAGAAGATTCAAAAATCTCGGTAGTATAATTTCCGAAATCTATTAGCGCATTTAATCCGGCATGTACAAAAGGTATATGAAATCCCTCCAGATAATTTTCGCAATAGAGAGCCCAATGCGCTTTAACAATGTACTCACTCGATAAATCGGGTTTAAAAACAAAATCATTTAGTGGTAGCCAGTCAAGTCGTTTTTGCATCGCACCAAAATATCTTTCGGGTGATGCGTCTAACTGAAGTGAGGTAAATAAACAGGGTCCCAGTTGATATAGTGGTAATTTTGTGAGGTTGTCTTTCTCTGTCGGGAAATTTTTAACCTCTTTGAATTCGGGCATCGACATAAAACTTCCGTCAAGACGAAACTGACGTCCATGATAACGGCATCTTAAGTGAGAAGACTGGCAGGCTTCACCAACCAATACTGTTCCTCTGTGGGTGCAAACATTCGACAAACAATAAATATGCTGATTCGTTTCCTTTGTTAACAGGAGCGGTTCGTCGAGGTAATTTTCCAGCAGTGTAAAAGGATAACAATTACCCGGCGAGGAAACGAGGGAACTATCCCCGATAAACTGCCAGCTGTTTGCAAATATTTTTTCTTTAGATTTTACAAACAAATCAGGTTCAGTATAAAAATCCGTGTTAATGGTATGCGCAATCGAAATATCAGGATCTACATGAAATGGTGTTTGCAAAATGCTCGATTTAAATTTGATTTTTACTTGCCATATCTTGCCCGAAGCGTTAAGCTTTGCGCATTACGCCTTTTTATATTTCCAGTTCCTGCTCTTACCTTCTTCCAGCCATTCGATTGTGGTTGCCACTCTTTTATTCTGAGTTTCTTCCGTTTTCCCCTCAGTAATCCATTCAATATATTCCCTTCTGTGCGAAGGAGAAAACGTGTCAAAAACAGTTGCAGCTTTTTTGTTTTTCTTCAATGCAGCCACCAGCAGTTTTGGAACAGGAAGTTCTTTTTTGGGAGCAGCTTTCGGTTTCTGTATTTTCACCTTATTCTTATTCAGCATCGCGGCTTCCTTCAGATAGGCTAACATTATCTTATCAGCAGGCAGATCTTTTACAGAAACCAGTTTGTCGAAATGACCCATCGCATGCTTATCGGCGAGGTGCAGAATATCATTCGGGTCCTTCAACAGAGATGCTTTCCAAAAGCCGAAAGAACAATGTTCTTTGAAAGCCGCCATATTGCAAAGCATCGACCCGTAAACTTCATAATTTGGAAAACCCCATTTGATCGTTTCTACAACTTCGGGGCAGGCCTGAACGATAAGTTTACGCAATCTGGTTAAAATGGGTTTGGCGAAGGGGGCGGCTTTTTCAATATAAATATCCACCCTTGGATCAGTAACAGACATGTTGTATTATTTTATTCAACAATTTACCTAAAGCATTTAATATGACAGAATTCAGGCTATTTTTGGATAGGACGATAAATTCAACATTTTCAATTCCGCCCCAAAAATTTAACTATTGTCAGCACCCGCACTCAAACGAACTCTGAGCCCGTTTCTTCTCTGGGGGCTGGGAGTTGGATATGTAATATCAGGAATGTATTTTGGCTGGAACCTTGGTCTCGCAGAGGGCGGCACAGGGGGTTTGGCAATTGCCACTCTCTTCATTGTCATTCTTTACACCACTTTTACATTTAGTTATGCCGAGCTGGCTGCGGCGATACCAAAAGCGGGCGGCGTATTCGACTATGCACACCGTGCATTGGGGAAAGATCTCGGATTCATCGCCGGAATGGCCCAGAATATTGAATTCATTTTTGCACCTCCGGCAATCGCATTCGCCATTGGCGCTTATTTTAATCTCTTTTTTCCACAGATATCCATATTGAATATTGCCATGTTCGCGTATATTTTATTTACCGCCCTGAATATTTACGGTGTAAGGGCCGCAGCATTATTTGAATTGGTAATTACTATACTTGCTGTGGGAGAATTGTTGTTGTTTGCCGGTATAACACTCCCTCATTTTGAGATAAAAAATATTCAGCATAACGCG
>DATHPV010000149.1:0-7166 GCA_035483495.1 Puia sp. | reverse complement strand
AATGGGTGAAAGTTGTTACTTCAAATTTAGACTTTTCAAGACGGTCAATTTCTTTATAAATCAAGCCAAGACTTTCGTTATCTTTTGCACGGAAATATTTTCCTCCGGTCTCATCGGCAATCTGTGTTAATAGCTTTTCATCTATACTTACTTTTTCACGTTGCATAATTACCCCACTGCTTGTTTGTACGGGAACTGCCGCAAATCCTTCGGTACCGACACCTACCGTATAAACCCGTACACCATAGGATTTCGCGATTTCTTTCGCTGAATTCGGATCTACAAGACCGCCATTATTTTCACCATCTGTAAGCAGAATAATCACTTTGCTTTTGGAAACAGATGAACGGAGTCGCTCTACGCCTGTTGCAAGTCCCGATCCGATGGCTGTGCCATCTTCTAACAAACCACTCTGTACATTAAACAATTGTGATTTTAACATCGCATGATCGGTCGTCAACGGACACATTGTAAAACTTTCCCCTGCAAATATCACGAGTCCCATCCTGTCTGTAGGGCGGTTATCGATAAATTCCGACACGACCTGTTTGGCAGCCTCCATGCGGCTGGGAGTAAAATCCTGCGCCAGCATACTTCCGCTGATATCGAGACAAAACACAATGTCAATGCCTTCACCTTTCGTAAGCTGTTGTTCACTCCCGGTTTGCGGTCGCGCCAATGCAATGATGATACATAAAATTGCAAGCATCCGGAAAATAAACAGAATATGTCGCAGCATGGTTTTCCAGGTTCGGCCACTGCCAAATGCTTTAACACCTGAAACCAGCATGCTTCCCTGAGTACGAACTGGTGGCCGGAGATAGAAATATATCAATACCGGTATCAATGCAAGCAATGCAAAAAACCAGGGTTTGGCAAAATGAACATTTGAAATCCAGTCGTACAACACTTTCTTATTTCATTAATTTATCTTGTTAGAACTTCCTTGTTATGGGTTATCCCGCACATGCGGGATGAATTATGGATTTTAAGTCCTTCGTATAACAATTGATATACACCACACTCATAACTCATAACCCATAACCCATAACTCATTACTAATTACCCTTTATTATTTACGCCCGCATTAATTATTATTATCGCCGATCGAACTATTTCCAGGTTATGATCATTTTCATAGGGTCCGGGAACATATTTTGCAAACTTCACAAAATCACCCATTCTAAGTGCTGCTGCGATATTTGTGAAATCATCTCTGTTCATATTCAGATCACTCAGGCTGTGAATCATCTCTTCACTGGTCTTTTCCATAGTAATGAGCCCCAACTTTCGGTTCATAAATACCCGCAGCACATCGTTCATGCCTGAATAATATTTTTTAACAGCTGTCGGATCGTCGCGAAGCATATTCTTAAGCTGATCCAATGAAGTCAGGGCCTCATCGAGTAATGAAATGCTGCTGACGGTAGATTCTTCCATCACTGGCTGCGTGGCGATAAATGACCGATGACGGATAAAATAAATAAATAACAACAACGAAATCAAACTAACAGCACCCAATATCCATGGAATATATTTAACATCGGGATTTTCAATATCGATGATAGTCTTTATGTCATGATAATCTCCTGAAGTATCAACCTTTCCATACGAAACTTCAACGGCTAAAGAGTCAGTCTTATAGACTTGTTTTCCAATCGTAACCGATAGCGCGGGTATAAAGCGCGTACCAGAATCAAAACTCGTCAACTTCCACTCCAGATGATAACTGGCACCTGCAGCCGAAATAGAAGAATCGCGGTTGGCTTTTTCTATTAACTCAAAATGTGGGATGCTGTCAAATTGTGGCAGTATATTACCGGAAACCATGGGTGACTTCACATCTACGCTCAGGCGTATTTGCTCGCCAATTAAAATCTCATTCTTATCTATGGACGCTTTCACATTCGGCGCCTCCTGAGCATACAGTGTATTACAGGCTGCAAGGAATACTCCGAAACAAACGATATAGGAGAATATTTTCAGCATTGGCTATGCAGGTCGGTTTCTACCCACAAAAAACTTCTGCAGAATTTTTACATAATCTTCATCGGTCCGCATATGCAACAGGTCAGAACCCGACTTTAAAAAAAGAGATTTGCAGAGTTCAGTCATTTTAAAAAAAGATTGCTGGTAATAATTCCGCTGTGTGTAGTCGGAAGTGTCTATCCATTTCACAGCACCCGTTTCTGCGTCTTCCACTTCGATCATCCCTGCGTCGGGTAGTTCCATATCCATCTTATCATACACTTTAATGCCGATGAGATCATGTTTTTTTCCCGCCACTCGCAATGCTTCCTCATAACTTTCGTCCAGGAAATCACTCAGCAGGAAAGTAATGGTTTTCTGCCGGAGGGTATTATTAAGAAATCGGAGTGCCTGTGCAATATTCGTTTTGCGATGCGCGGGTTCAGTAATTAGCAGATCACGCACCAAATGGAGAACATGATCCCGGCCTTTTTTTGGAGGAATATATTTTTCAATTTTATCGCTGAAAAATATAAGTCCTACTTTATCATTATTGTTTACTGCTGAAAAAGCAAGAACCGCACAGATTTCGGTGATCAGATCTTTTTTGCGTCCCTTCACTGTTCCGAACAGGGAGCTTCCGCTCACATCTACCATAAGCATCACGGTAAGTTCCCTCTCTTCTTCAAATAGTTTACTAAAGGGATGGTTGAATCTTGCTGATACATTCCAATCAATAAACCGTACGTCATCGCCCGGATAATATTCGCGGACTTCCCTGAAAGCCATTCCCCTGCCCTTAAACGCACTGTGATATTCTCCCGTGAACAGGTGGCGTGTGAGACGTTTGCTTTTGATCTCTAATTCGCGGACTTTTTTTATTATTTCAGCTGCACTCAACATGGTTGACGGTTGACGGTTCACGGTTCACGGTTCACGGTTGACGGTTGACGGGTTTATAATTTCTGCTCGAGATATTTTATAAATCCGTTTATCAATCGAATATTACTTTCTAATTTTTTATTAATGTTATTGTAAGTCTGTTCATCGATGATATTTATTATTAGCGCCACGTTTAATAATGTTTCCACTTCGTAAGCACTTCCCCTGGAAATATGCAAAAACTGAATAGTATCCTTTTTATAATTTCTTCCCATCCCTTCAGCAATATTACAGGGAATGGATATAACCGCTCTATTTGTCTGACTTACCAGTCCAAATCTTTCATTAGCAGGATAAAATGATGTCAAGCTATAAATTTCTCTTACTAACTCCATAGACAATGTCCACACTTCCAATTTTTTGTAATTCGTCATAGCATAAAATTTATGCTACAATCACCCGCACTAACCCAATTTGTAAACCCACTAATCACCGTCATCCGTCATCCGTCATCCGTCAACCGTCAACCGTCATCCGTCAACCGTCATCCGTCACGGCACCTGTATCGCCCTCAGCACTTCATCTATAATGTAATCAGCATTAATATTTTCCGCCTCTGCCTCGTAGGTTAAACCGATTCGGTGCCTCAGAACATCTTTGGAAATCGAACGTACATCCTCGGGTATCACATATCCTCTTTTATTTAAGAATGCATTGGCTTTCGCAGCCAGCGCCAGATTTATACTGGCACGTGGTGAACCGCCATAAGAAATCATGGATTTTAATTTATCGAGTCTGTAATTTTCGGGACTGCGGGTAGCAAACACGATATCAAGAATATAATTTTCGAGTTTCTCGTCCATATATATTTTTCTTGTCAGATCGCGCGCTTCGAGTACTTCCTGCATGGAAACAACCTGCTTTAATTCTGGTTGCTTTATCCCATTCATGTGATTACGGATTATTTGTTGTTCTTCAATTTTAGAAGGATAAGTCACAATCACTTTCATCAGAAATCTGTCCTGCTGTGCTTCGGGCAGTGGATATGTTCCTTCCTGTTCCAATGGATTCTGTGTAGCAAGAACCAAAAAAGGCTCTTCCAGAATATAACTGCTGTCGCCAATAGTTACCTGTCTTTCCTGCATGGCTTCCAACAATGCACTCTGTACCTTGGCCGGAGCACGGTTAATTTCATCTGTCAAAAGAAAATTTGCGAAAATCGGGCCTTTTCGAACAACGAACTCGTGTTTTTGCTGGTTGAATATCATTGTTCCAATTACGTCAGCCGGCAACAGGTCCGGCGTGAACTGTATTCTGCTGAACTTCCCGCGGATAGTCTGCGCAAGCGATTTGATTGTAAGCGTCTTTGCCAATCCCGGTACACCCTCCAGAAGTATATGACCATTGGTTAACAAACCGATCAGCAGGCGGTCAAGCATATAATGCTGCCCCACTATCACACGTCCTATTTCCTCCCTGAGTTTATCGATAAACTTTGCCTGAATATGAATCTTTTCATTTAAAATCCTGATATCTTCTGCCGTATACATTGGAGAAATTTGAAAATTTGAAAATTTTAATGGCCGGACTTCCACTCCGTTTAAACGTCCTGTGAGAGGAATAAAGCCATTAAATCAAAAAAATATCTGCGCAAAAATAATGAATTCGGGCATCAGGAACCGGATATACCCTGCCACTTGTAAAAATGAGTTTTTCAAAGCATTCACATTTGCTTCACATTTAATTCTGGTGTAGTTTTTGAACCTTTTGTTTTTAGTTTGTATTTATTTGAAGCGCCCTGCAATAAAACCTGCAATTTTAAGTTACCCATTTTTATAAAAATGTGAGATTATGCGAAAAATTCATTTAGCAGCTTCGGCCATTATCCTATTGTTTGTACTTAATGCCTGTTCTAAAAATAGCAATTCAGGGTCTACACCATCCAACGCGAGAACGGTACAGAATTTCTCGGGTACTTATAAATTTTCGGATATAAAGGCATCGGTGGCCGGAATTACCATTGATGTTCTCGATACACTTCCGGCCTGCGAGAAGGATAACGTAATCCGGCTCGATACCGACCTGATCGCACATTTTGTTGATACACTTGTACAATGTACTCCTCCTTCAGATTCCACCGGGAAATGGAGTCTTTCTCAAAATACTGATACCCTTTATGTCGCAGGCAGCGCCAACTTTATCAATTCGTGGGACGGAACTACCCTGGTATTGGTCGGCAATCAAAACGTGAGTGGTTTTTCAGCTACTGTTACCACCATACTCGTTAAGGAATAATTCTTTTGCAGAAAGCCTAAAGCTTAAAGCCCAAAGCCTAAAACTGAATACAGTTTATAATTAGCTCATATCTAGTTTAATTCCAATTGAACTAACTCGATTTTTATCCTGTCTCTTGGAAGAAGTTTTAGGCTTTGGGCTTTAAGCTTTAGGCTTACGAAAGATATTTCCCCACAATCGGCATCCTTCTTCCCACACCGAATGCTTTACTGCTCACGCGGATGATAGGACAGAACTGGTTTCGTTTATATTCACTGGTATTCACAAGCTTCAATACACGATCCACCAGCTTTTCATCCATACCCATTGCAATAATTTCCCTCGGACCCTTCCTTTTTTCTACATAGAGATATAAAATTTTATCGAGCAGTTCGTATTCCGGCAAACTATCACTATCCTTTTGATCAGGCCGCAGTTCAGCTGAGGGCGCCTTATTCAATATCGAAATTGGAATAATTTCCTCCTCCTGATTTATAAAATTTGCTAGTGCATAGACCTGCATTTTGTATACATCTCCGATCACACTTAAGCCACCCGCCATATCTCCATAAAGTGTCCCATATCCCGTTGAGAGCTCACTCTTATTGGAAGTGTTCAGAAGAATATATCCAAATTTATTGGCGATTGCCATGAGCAGATTACCCCTGCTCCGGCTCTGAATATTTTCTTCGGCTACACTGAATGGCAGGTCTTTAAAAATAGGTTTCAGGGTAGATAAAAAACTTTCGTATACAGACTGTATCGGAAGAATCTCGAAGGGATTATTTAATTTTTTTGAAAGCAATTTCGCATCATCTACAGAATGACTGCTTGAATATCCGGAAGGCAAACTTATTGCACGTACGTTTTCCCTGCCCAGAGCTTTGCAGGCCAGAGCAAGCGTGACTGCGCTGTCGATACCACCGCTGCTACCCAGAATGGCTTTCTGAAATCCCATTTTTTGAAAATAATCACGAATTCCCAGCAGTAAAGCATCGTGGATTTCCTGAATATTATTTCTTCTTGTGAGGTAGGGAATAATTTCGTCTGGTTTCAACACGGTGGTTGAAGTAAAAACCGGAAGATGCTTGTTAACCGGCCTGTATTTAGTTTCAGTATCTATGATCTGAAAATCTTCTTCAAAAACTTTAAGATGGTGTGTACAATTGCCATTTGCATCGTATACGACACTTCCCCCGTCAAATACTATTTCGGTTTGTGAACCTACCGCGTTACAGTAATACATTGGAAGTTTATATTTCAATACATTCTGCCTCACCACTGCACGTCGGTCTTCCTCATGATCGTAATCAAATGGAGAGGCGGAAATATTGATCATCATATCCGGATTCTGGAGCATCAGCTGATCCATTGGGCAAATCTGATACAGGGGATTGTCGCCCAGGTTCCAGATATCTTCACATATTGTGAGCGCAATTCGTTTGCCCAGAAATTCAATGACGTTCCATTCGACTCCCGGTTCGAAATACCGGTTTTCATCAAAAATATCATAGGTAGGCAGACAGGTTTTCTTTACCACAGCTTTCACTTCGTTATTATGGAGAAACCACGCGCCATTAAACAGGCTTTTCCCTTTGGCGAGACGATTCGGTACCGGTGAGCCGATGATAACTCCAATTCCATTGGTATGTGTTTTGATCTGTTCTATGGATGCATAACAACGGGTGAGAAAATCTTCGAATTCCAGAAAATCACGAGGTGGATAACCACAGACGGACATCTCAGAAAACACAGCCAGATCTGCACCACCATCTTTTGCCATCCCGATTCCCCGGATGATTTTTTCTGTGTTAGATTCAAAATTTCCAATATGATAATTCTGCTGAACCAGCGCGATCTTCATGCTGCAAATTTACTGCTAAGCGGCTGAATACTATCTTGCAGGGACGAACGTTTCTATGCGGATGAAAAGAATATTTTTCCCTCTTTTAATTTTATTTATCAGTTGTAAAACAGGTAAAAAGCTCCCTGATGTTTCAAATATCCAGGTATCGGTTCACGTTGAACGTTTCGATCAGGCA
>DATHPV010000148.1:0-4398 GCA_035483495.1 Puia sp. | reverse complement strand
AGCTGCAACATACTCGCAGGCTGATACAACCCGCGTGGCCGCCATTGGATATTGCTTTGGAGGTTTCGTCGTATTAAATGCTGCCAAGCTCGGGGCACCTTTAAAAGCTGTAGTGAGTTTTCACGGAGGGCTTGGGGGCGTTCAACCAAAAAAAGGAATTATCCAGGGTGATATTCTCGTTTGTCAGGGTGGTGCCGATCAATTTGTTCAGGAACCTGAGCAAACAGCATTTAAGAAGAGTATGGATTCCGTAGGTGCTCATTACACTTTCGTATCCTATCCCGGCGCTTCCCATGCTTTTTCCAATCCCGGCGCAACTGCGTTAGGTGAAAAATTCAAATTGCCCATCGCTTATAATGCAGCCGCCGACACCGCTTCCTGGAAAGCGATGCAGGATCTTTTCCTCACCGCATTGAAATAGCTGTTACGCAAAACTCAAAATGAAGAATACGTTAATAATTATTTAACTCTTTCACACTCCCATACTCCCATACCCCCATACTTTCTTTAGTTTTTTTTGTCATTCTCAATTACTCTATTACATTTGTAGATTATATGAAATATTCAACCACGCCCATATTTCCTACGTACTCTCTTCCGCGGCGATGTTGTTGTATATTATAACCGGTCGTTCCCTTCTGCCCATTATCTTCTAATCTGATTAATTAAACTTTTAAACTTATTTTATGAGTGCACCTCTTCGTTTCGAAACACTTCAGTTACATGCAGGCCAACAGGCAGACCCCACTACCAAAGCCAGGGCAGTACCCATTTATCAGACCACATCTTATGTATTCGACAATGCAGAACACGCTGCAAATCTTTTTGGACTAAAACAATTTGGAAATATTTATACGCGGATCATGAATCCGACGACGGACGTATTCGAACAACGCATCGCTGCCCTGGAAGGCGGTGTTGCCGCAGTAGCTACCAGTTCCGGACAGGCTGCTCAATTCCTTGCACTTTCTAATATTTTGGAATCCGGCGATAATTTTGTTTCCACATCCTACCTCTATGGCGGAACATACAACCAGTTTAAAGTGACACTTAAAAGACTGGGCATCGAAGCACGATTTGCAGATGGGGATGACGCCGAAAGTTTTGAGCAGCATATTGATAAGAAAACAAAAGCCATTTACCTGGAAACAATCGGTAATCCGCGTCTGAATATTCCGGACTTTGAAAAGATCGCTGCCGTTGCCCGCAAATATGATCTGCCGCTGATAGTGGACAATACTTTTGGAACCGGCGGTTATCTGTTCCGTCCTCTCGAACATGGTGCTAATGTAGTAGTGGAATCAGCTACCAAATGGATCGGTGGACACGGAACCAGTATCGGCGGTGTGATCGTAGATGGCGGCAATTACAACTGGGGCAATGGTAAATTTCCGGGATTTACCGAACCTTCCGAGGGGTATCATGGATTGAAATTCTGGGATGTTTTCGGTCAAGGAAATCCGCTGGGTCTTCCCAATGTTGCATTTGCCATCCGCGCACGCGTGGAAGGTCTTCGTGATTATGGGTCTTCACTCAGTCCTTTCAATGCGTTTCTGCTCGTGCAGGGACTGGAAACACTTTCTCTTCGTGTTCAAAGACACGTTGATAATGCACTGGCTCTTGCCCAATGGCTGGAGAAACATCCGCAGGTTGAGTTCGTGGAATATCCGGGTCTGGCATCAAGTCCTTATCATGAACTGGCAAAAAAGTATCTCCGCAACGGCTTTGGTGGAATATTGAATTTTGGCGTTGTGGGTGACAAAGAAAATGCGAGCAAACTCATTGATAATCTCAAACTGGCAAGTCATCTTGCCAACGTGGGAGATGCCAAAACACTTGTTATTCATCCCGCTTCAACTACACATGAACAGCTGAGCATTGATGAACAACTGGCAGCCGGAGTTAAACCAAACCAGGTGCGTATCAGTGTGGGCATCGAACATATAGAAGATATCAAAGCAGATTTACAACAGGCATTCGATAAAATTTCTTCGAAGAAGGCAGTTGCAGTTTCATAAATAACAAATACTGTTTGACACATAAAACCTTTTCCTCCCGGGCTCCTTTTAAACTGGAGTCCGGTTTTGTATTACCCGGATATCATCTCGGTTATCATGCCTTTGGTAATCTGAATGCCGATCATTCAAATGTGGTTTGGATATTTCACGCACTCACCGCCAACAGCAATCCAGTTGATTGGTGGCCGGGCCTTGTGGGAAGCGGACATTTAATTGATCCGGAAAATTATTTTATAGTTTGTGCTAATATGCCCGGCAGCTGTTACGGAAGTATCGGTCCCTTGTCTGTAAACCCGGTTTCAGGAAGTCCTTATTATCACGACTTTCCTTTTTTTACTCCACGTGACATGATCCGGGCATACCAGTCTTTGAAAGATTTTTTAGGAATCAATAAAATAAAGATTGGAATAGGTGGATCAATGGGAGGTCAGCAACTGCTTGAATGGGCCATCGAAGAACCTGATCTTTTTGAATATATAGTTCCTATTGCAACGAATGCATTTCACTCGCCCTGGGCAAAAGCTTTCAATGCATCTCAAAGACAGTGCATAACACTGGATTCAGGTTGGAAAGAAAATCACCCGGAAGCTGGTATGGATGGAATGAAGGTGGCCAGAGGTATCGCGCTGCTTTCATATAGAAATCAGGAAACATATAATACGAATCAGGCCGATCCGGACTTAAATTCACTTGGGCCGTATAAAAGTGAGTCGTATCAATATTATCAGGGAGAAAAACTCGCAGCACGATTTAACGCATTCAGTTATTTTTCTTTATCGCAGAGTATGGATTCGCATCAGGTTGGTCGTGGAAGGGGAGATGTAATAACAGCATTGAAAAAAATAAAAGCAAAGTCTCATGTTATCGGAATAAAATCCGATTTATTGTTTACTGAAAAAGAACAGATATTCCTGGCGGAAAATATTCCAGGTGCATCTCTATATTTAATTCCCTCTGTTTTTGGTCACGATGGTTTCCTTCTGGAATACAATGCCATTTCAACCATCGTCCTTGGCTTCCTGCAAGCCCGCATTCATCCAACAAAAGAAACATCATACTCGGTTAAGTAAAGAATCTGTATCTTAAAGTTGACGGTACGTATATCGTCAGACCGATTACCAAGTATGAAAGGGAAAACTAAGTTTCTGCGATACCTGAAAATTCTAGGACCGGGGTTGATAACGGGTGCAAGCGATGATGACCCGTCTGGTATTGTTACTTATTCACAGGCAGGAGCTGTATTCGGACTGCGGCTACTATGGATGGCACCATTTACGTTTCCGTTAATGGCAGCCTTACAGGGAATGTGTGCAAGGATCGGCATCGTTACTTCGCAGGGCTTAACCAACACGTTAAAAAGATATTACAGCCCTGTTATTCTCTGGGCGATGCTGATATTCAGCGTGCCGGCTATCATCTTGAATATCGGCGCTGATATCGCAGGTATGGGCGCAGTAACCAGTCTTCTTTTTCCAAAAATTCCATCATTTGTATTCAGTGTAATATTCACAATTATTTTGATGGTAACCATTGTGATTTTCCCCTATCAGAAAATAGCAGGTATTCTTAAATGGCTTTGCCTGTCCATGTTTCTTTATCTCGTTATTCCATTCATCGTGCATGTAGATTGGAAGCAGGTACTTATTTCCACCCTGATACCACATATTGAACTAACTAAAGATTTTATTGAAATGGTTGTAGCTATTCTGGGAACAACCATTTCCCCCTATCTCTTTTTCTGGCAGGCAACTATGGAGGCTGAAGATTCGGAACATCAGGATAAACTGGTAATCGTTAACAAACAGATACTGAAAAATATGACTGCCGATGTAAATACGGGCATGTTTGCATCTAACCTCGTAATGCTTTTTATCATTCTCACGAGTGGTACAGTATTATACAATTCCGGAATTCACCAGATCGATACAGTAGATCAGGCAGCGAGTGCATTGGCTCCTCTGGCTGGAAAATTTTCATATATATGTTTTGCACTCGGTGTAATCGGCACCGGTTTTCTTGCGATTCCCGTACTCACCGGATCGCTTTCATATATTCTGGCAGAGTCCTTTGGATGGAAAGAAGGACTGGATAAAAAATTTAGTGAAGCACGCGCTTTTTATATTGTGGTTATCCTGTCATTGATAATTGGCCTGTTGATTAATGTATTAGGAATCAGTCCTATGAGAGCTTTGATTTTCACGTCTATTCTATACGGTGTAACTTCTCCCGTGATGATCGCGGTTGTACTGCATATTGCCAACAATAAAAAAATAATGAAAGATTTTACAAATAACCGGCTCTCCAATTCCCTCGGCGTAATTACCTTTATCCTGATGACGGTTGCGGCCATTCTCCTGTTATATTTTCAATTTAAATAGTT
>DATHPV010000147.1:0-4298 GCA_035483495.1 Puia sp. | reverse complement strand
ATGGGGGATGTTACCGAGACCGTTGAAAAAGGAGAAATGCCGCTGGATACTTATACATTTATTCACCGGTATGCAAAACTGGACAGCGGACAAATCAATATGATTAAGTCCTGGGTTATTTCCGCCAGAAAAGAAATCGGTTACGGGAAATAGTTTGGGCGCCTATTTCCATTTTACTTTCCTTCCGACTATTATTTTAAAAACAAATGGATCTGTTGATGGTGTGAGACCGAAACCTGCACCAACATTAAATTCCCATTTGGTATCATTCAACAGATCATATGCGATGAAAATGGCATGGTTCTGCTGACTTCCCTGATCGAATTGTGTAATGGGACCCATATCACCGTAATACTCAATTCCGAAAGCCGCATTGTTAAATACGGCGTATGATATTTTTACATTGGGCTCAAAAGTGGGTACGGAGCTGTTGTATTGACTTTTTAACGAAATGCCGAAAGTGGGATTGACGGAAACATAGAGTTTGTTCCACTGCTTATCAAGAATCGGCCTGATCTCGAGACTCCAGGTATCATTCGAATAAGCGGGTTTCTGGTAACCAAACTCGAGAGATAAACTGAGTCCGAATGGTATTCCCCAGCTTGAAGGAGCCATTACGCGAGGCCGGATATGTGTACCCACTACCTGATAACCGTAACCCGAAGTATAATTTGTAAAAAGATAAGCGCCTATTTCAAACACAGGTGTGATCCCAGTTGTAATTTCCAACGTTTCATGCAGGGAATGATTGGACGGAAGAACACCGTCTATGATTTGCGTACTTCCGTTAAACGTATAATTGCTGTGCAATTCAAACATAGTAGAATGAACGGCCTGCGTCTGAGAGGCATAGACCTGAATTTCGTAATTATTCTGCGCAGTCGCCGACAGCGTATTCAAGATGAAAATAAAAGCGGCGATTAATTTTATTACCTGCATATTGTTTGTGACCGTTTTATTTTTCAAGCCGACGTTCTATTCAAAAAACATGTATAAAATTTAATCCAAATGTGTTATTTTGATAACCAGGCATAATGGCTGAATTGTGAAGCGGCGTATGTGAAAAAATCTTTTTCATTTTTGGATAGAGGATATACGCAAGCCGGGTTGAAAGAATGCCAAAACCGGCACCGGCAACGACATCGTTCAACCAATGTTTATTATTATACATTCTCAGGTAAGCCACCGAACCAGCTACAACATAACCGCTTATCCCATACCAGAGTGATACATTTTTATATTCCTGCATCAGAAATTCTGCCGATAAAAAAGCCTCCGCTGTATGTCCGGATGGGAAACGACTGATAATCGGCTCCATCGGGTCTTTGTTCATGCGTAATATTTTTTAATGAATAGACGGTTATACCCATGATGAGATTCGACAAAGCATAAATCATGGAACGATCCAAAAAATTGTTTTTGCCCTGTATTCCCACAGCGTTCAATCCGTAAACGGCAAATGCCGGAACAAACTGCAGATAGTTATCAATGGTTACGGCACCGTGCGGATTTTTATACCAGATCTGGTATTGAGCATGTTCGTTTACATCGGTTAAGACGTCAACATGTGTTGCCAGCGCTCCATAAAGAACCAAAGCTGTTGGGACAATCCATTCCTGAAAATGAGGGATCTCCTGCAGTGTCGGATCTTCGCGATAAATTCTATTTAAAGATTTCTGTTTCACGAACTGGACAGAGTCAGGAATAAGCTGGGCTATCGCATCGAGCCCTAATACGACTGAAACTAGCATCAGGTAAATGGATTTCATCGCTGTACAAAAGAAGCGAGACATTCTGGAGCAAATCTGTAGCTTCTAATTTTGACTGGTCTTTTAAGATTTTCCAGCCGGCCTGAGGTTGTCTGTCAACGCACCCAGAAAAGCGATGATGTCATTGATTTCCTGCTTTGACAAATGGAGGGGTTTGCCGGAAAGAGTTTGTTCCGGGCTGTACAAACCGATACCTGCGCCACCTCCCTTATTATAAAAATCGAGTACTTCGGATAAGGAATGGTAGCGACCGTTGTGCATATAAGGTGCTGTTTTCGCGGTATTCCGCACGGTAGGAGTTTTAAACGCCCTTTTGTATATATCGATCGGATAGTTTTCATACCTGCCTAAATCTTTATCGTAGATATTAAAAGCAGAGGGGCTTAGACCAGGAACACCCAGTACTTCGTATTCAGTTCGATTAAAGAAGGGAGGTGTGGAACCGTTGAATATCGGTGCAAAATGACAGGTGCCGCACTGCGCCTTTCCCATAAATAAATTGAATCCGTTTTTCTGTGCATTCGTCAAAGCCTGATGATCACCTGACATGTATTGGTCGAACGCCGAATTCATAGGTCGTAATGTGCAGAGATAAGCGCTTAATGCAGTCTCGATTTGTGGCAGTGTAACTGAATCATGAAATGATGACTGGTATATGGGATTTTGCATCAGTCTTTTTTTTATTTCCGGTATGGATGCATTCATTTCCTCAGGATTTGTGAGTACATCGTTGACTTGTTCCGAAAGGGTAGGAGCCCTTCCATCCCAGAACTGAGAAGACTGATCCGACACATAAAAAAGTGCAGGTGTGTTTCTGCGGAGTGACCGGCTGTCATTGATATTTCTGTTGGCAACTAACTGATCGGTAAAATATTTATCCGGCTGATGGCAAGTTGCGCAGGAACGGATATTGTTACCGGATAAATTTTTTTCGAAAAATAATTTCTGTCCCAGATTTATCAATGAGTCAGAATGCTTTTTACCTGTAACATTGTATTCACCCAGGAATAAATTCTTTGCGTTATAATTTAAAGTCGGAACAGTGGATGACTGCCATCCATAAATTTCGGTGCATTTATTGAGCTGTTCTTCCAGTGGCATTGCGAACCTTGTTAAAAAAATCAGGCGATTGAAGTGATCAAAATCTGTTAACTGCGTAATAAAAATTGTCTGCTTGATGATGGAATCCAACAATATGGATTCTCTATTTACCGGCTGGAATAAAAAACGCGCAATGGCGGAAATGGATTCCAGAGAAGAACGGGTCTCCGCAATTCCAGTTTTTAAATCGGGGGCGTCATATCCCGTAATATAAAGAGTCATGATGCGGATAAGTTCGAGATGCAGGCTCTCTGTAACCTGGGCCGTAGTTGCTTCAAAATCGAAATACAGGTCTGTCAAGTCAGCGGCAGATTCATCCAGTACAATTGCCAGATTCTTAAGAGCCTTCTTTTTTTTCTGAGGATTGGGGCCATACAGGATTGACTCCATTTGCTGAAAGCTTTGCGACTCGTCGTATTCCATAAAGGGTTCTTCCACTTCTTTTTTTGCGGGTGCATTAAAAAGTTTCCCCTGTTGCGGATAAAAATAATCCAGGAAGAAAGAGATTTTCTTATAATGTATTCTGCAGGATTTCAAAACTTCAATAACCGGTTGAATCGTTTGGCGATCAGACGGGTTGATTCTGTCGATGCTCAATTTCAATTGGTGAACGGAACCTGCAAAAATGGTAGTCTGAGATTTAATATAATCCAGCGTTTCATCTGCAGGTTTACGACAAGTATGAGAGTCTACAGCCGCGGCACAGAAAACCACGGTGAATACGATGAGAATAATTTTCAGACATTGTGTCGAACTCATTGCGCTTACTCACATCTGATGTTTAACGATGGTAAACTGGTCACGTATTACGCCGTCGGCGCAGATCCATTTAAAAGTCAAACGCCCGCCAGTCACTTCAATATACGAAACTCCTCCGTGATCGGCATCAGAATAATACATCGATTTGTGGGGAAATGTTTTCTGCATCCCGCCGAGTTTACCTGCAGATCCGCTCACAACGTAAACAGTTCCTTTTTCTCTCAGGTGATTTTTGGTGTAGGCGCCTTTATGCGTGATGCTGTCTTCCCGGCCTGATCCTGCATCCACATTGTATTTTTTACTATTGAAAGAACTGTCGTTTCCGTAATAACCATACATCAGATGGGAGCGTTCGTAATCATGACTATGGCCTCCCAAAACGATATCAACTCCATAACGTTCCAGTACAGGAATAAAATTCTCACGGATGTCTACCAATTCTTTTTCTGTATCTCCATTATGTGATCCCATCGTATAAGGCGGATGATGCCAGTAAGCGATGATCCATTCTGATCCCGCGGCTTTTTCCAAATCCTTTTTGATCCATTCCACCTGTGGTCCGGTGGTATCCGATAATCGTTTATTATCTGCCTTACCATAAGAGTCGATGGAAATAAAATGGATATTTCCAATATCGAAAGAATAAAATTCAGAAGTGTGAGAGGGCAC
>DATHPV010000146.1:0-6298 GCA_035483495.1 Puia sp. | reverse complement strand
GGACAGTCCTGCTCTATTGCGAATTACATTAAGATCAGCAAGGGAAGCATTGATATTATTTTGCTCCGCCAGGGCTTCACTGCGGATAAGATATTGCTCGGCAAGCCGGAACACAGTTAAATATTCTGTAGCTGTAACACTGCTTTGCTGTTTGTATTTGAAAGGAAAATAATAAGTACCCGTTGCATCGGCAAAAGTTCCTATCCAGTTTATTCTGCGATAATCGTTCGAGTCAAATGCATTCATTACAATGTTGGTGAGTGATACCTGTCCGAAAGTTGAGGTTGGGTTGCCAGTAAGAATAAATGCAAATCCATCATAGGTATTTTGTCTTGCGGTTACCGGAGCCAATTGCCATATGGCCTCCGGATTATTTTTAAGGAACACCTGGTTCACATCACTATCCATCGAAAAAGCGGACGAATTATTGATGACTGCCGTAGATAACGTTATTGCATTGGTCCAATCGCCCGTATATAAAAAAACTCTTGCTAAAAATGCTTCTGCAGCCCATTTGTTTGGTCTGGTTTTTTCACCTTGCGAAAATGAATAATCTCCCGGAAGAGAATCAGATGCTGCCTGAAGATCCGCGATGATCTGATTGTAAACTATAGTCCTATCCATTCGGGAAGCGGCAGCGTTAACCTGATAATTTGTTCCGGTTATCAATGGAATTTTGCCGAAAAAATTAACGAGATAAAAATTACAAAATGACCGGATGAATAATGCTTCACCGGTAAGTTGTTTAATATTTTGCGGACTTACATTTTTATTTTCCTGTAAGCCTTCAATCACTGCGTTTGCTGCATGAATATATTGGAAGGCATCGCCCCAAAACCCGGTAACATCCGTATTGGATGCAGTCAGTCCGTTATAATAAAACTGGCGCCTGAAAGGATCAGATGAATAATCAATGAATTCGTCCGCTGAAATCGCGCCATACAAAGTAATATTCAAACTTGCGAAATCCTGGGAGGCCATCATCTGACTGTAGATACCAACCACAGCAGCGTTGGCTGCCGCATCGGAAGAGAAAACCGTCGCGCTGACAAGCTCAGTTTTAGGCGGCCCCACCGTTATAAATTTCGTACACGAATTTTCAAAAATCAAAAAGCATAAAACAAAAAAATGCAGTGTATATTTTTTGTTGAAAGTCATGGAATAAATTTTTAAAAAATTAATTGAAAGCCTGCCGTTATTATTTTTAAAGGCGGCAAATAACCCTGCGAACCGTTTTCAGGATCCAGTCCCAGGTATTTTGTTATGGTGATCAGGTTTTGTCCCTGCAAAAAAATCTTACATTTTTGAATGTGAAATCTGGAAATCGTATGGTCTGGCAATTCATAGGATAAATACAAATTTTTCAGCCTGATAAAAGAAGCATCGCTTATCGCATTATCACCATAATATTGAGCGTTACTAAAAGCGTTGTAAGCTTCGCTATAATTCTCGGAGAATTTTTCAATTCCGGTAATGTCTCCGGGTTTTTGCCACCTGCTGAGTACAACGTCAGGCTGGTTACCCAGGGTGCCCGGGGCACTTGCACTGCTCACTAAATAATTAAATTTTGTTTGTTTGACGAATTGAAAAAGAAAGCTCAGAGAAATTCCTTTATAGCGAAGGCTGTTAAAAATTCCTCCGTAAAATTTTTGAGAAACTTCTTTGAGCGCCTGCAGATCGTTCGGATATGATATCATCCCATCTTTATCTACATCCTGGAACTGATAAATTCCTGTTTGCGGATCCACACCTGTATAATGATATAATTTTTAGTGACTGTCCGCGTATAGGCACCTAAACTGTGATTGTTAATAGTTTACTAAGGTACTCATTTTGACTTGACAAGACTAACGGTGATGAGTATCTTGTTATACGAAAACAATCCGTACAATTATGAACATTCTGTCATTTGGCAGTAGGTTTCCCAACGAACAATCTTGCCGAAATTACCTAAAAAAGAAACGCGAACAAGAAGGAATTACCTGTAAACATTGTGGTTCGAAAAAACACTATTGGCTTGGCTCAAAAGAGTTTTGGAAATGCGCTGACTGTGGTTCAAAAACAAATCTGCGTGCCGGAACTATAATGGTCAAATCAAAAATTCCGGTTAGAACCTGGTTCATGTGCGTTCACCTTATGACTTCAACTAAGAAATCTATATCAGCACTTGAAATGCAACGTCAACTGGGAATGAAAAGATATGAACCTGTTTGGTATATGATGCAAAAGATTCGCAGGTCAATGGGAAAAAGAGATAGCAGGTATAAGTTAAAGGGTCATGTCGAAGTTGATGATAGCTTTTTTGAAATAGTTGACTTGGAAATCCCGGTGGAAGAAACCGAATTAAAACGCGGTCGCGGTAGTTACAGGCAAAAGAAAGTTCTTGTGATGGTAGAAAGTACGCCCAACCCAAAGCAACAAAATCCGCACAAGAAAAAGCGTATCATGGGTTTTGTGAAAATGGTAACGATTGACGAATTGACCTCTGTCGGAATAAATTACGAATTGGCAAAGGCAGTAGAAAAAACTTCCACTGTTTATACAGATGCTTACCATTCATTTTCAAGTGTAAACAAAGTTGTTGCAAAACATATCAAAGAAGTTACACCGTCAAAAGAAGCGCACGAAAAATTACCGTGGGTGCATGCGACGATCTCTAATGCAAAAAGACAATTCTTAGGGGTGCATCACTCCATCGGCAAAGATTACTTGCAAAACTACCTGAATGAATTTTGCTACAAATTAAACCGCAGGACTTTTGAAACCGATCTGTTTGACAGAATGATTGTTGCGGGCGCGTCCGATACTTGGTTCTAAAAATTCAATCTCCTGTTGTTTGCTTTTAGATTTTTGTTGTGCTTTGTTTAGTATATCAATTGCAGTAGGTAATTTCATTCTACTGCCCTCGATAATTTCCTTTGCACTGATTACCTCAATTTTCTGATAAAGGTGACCAAACATCTTATTCTCGTAAGTTCCATATTTCTTACTTTCCTTAATTAGATTCGGCATTGGATACAATGTTAGCATTATGCCTATGGCAGCCTTCTCCCTTTGTACTGTTCCAAATAATTCCCTTATTTTATCAGGATGCAATGTCTTATCTGATTTTACGCTGAACAAAATCCGTTTAGAATCACGCTCGCCTTTATCATTATAATCTACAAGATAAGCGACGCCATCAATTCCACCGTCTCCCCCCTTTTTTTCATTAATATTTGCACGATTGTTTGAGTATGTCAATATTGCCCATTTCTCAAATTCTTTTCTTGTTTTATCATCTTTTTTATGAGCTAATGCAATAGCAGATTCAAAATCTTGCGGAACACCATTGAGTTGAATATTTTGAATTGTAGAAATTCCAAAATGTTCTTCAAGTCTTTTTAGGATTAACGAAATGCTCTGATAGGTTATATCAATTCCAATCCATTTTCTATTTAATCTTTCAGCAACAGCAACAGTGGTACCACATCCGCAATAAGCATCCAATACAATGTCGCCTTCATTTGTGCTTGCTTTTATTATCCTTTCTAAAAGCGCCTCTGGTTTTTGTGTTGGATATCCCAAATATTCATTGCCTCGAATAAAAGGAATGCTAATCCAATCTTCGGGAAATTTCCCTATTTCATTTAATTCACAAATTTCACTTTTAGGTGAACCGCCTCCTAAATTTGTTTTTTTATACCCCGCTCTTGCTTTACTTGATGCGGCATAAGGCAATCGAATATCATCAACATTAAAAGTCCATGTTTTACCTCTGGAATACCAGAAAATTATATCATGGCATCTACTTAATTGCTTCTGACCTTTTGCTGCCATTCTCGAATAGCACCAAACCATTTCATTTCTAAAATCTCCTTCCCGTGAACAAAAAATACTATCTATAATTAGCTTTAAATAATGACTTGCATTGGGGTCGCAATGAAGATAAAAACTGCCGGTAGGCTTTAATATGCGGTAAATTTCAGCAACGCGCAATGTCATGTGAACTAAATACGATAATAAAGAACCTTTTGAAAGAACATTTTCTAAACCAATGATTAAGGAAATGCTTTGCTTTGTAAACACTCCATTATAGTTTTCTATAATTTGATTAAAACCTTCTTCGGCAGTAATATCCCAAGTCCAAGTGTCTACAAAAGCCTGAGCCTGTGCCTTATCTTCTTTGCCAACATTATTGTAAATTTGATTGTAATTTCTTTTGGAATTAAAGGGAGGGTCAATATAACAAAGGTCAATACTTTCGTCTTTGATATACTTTCTAAGTATATTAAGATTGTCGCCATAAAATAATTGATTCTTGGCAGGATTATTATTAAGGCTGTCACTTTTGACAACATCCATCTTCTTGGGTGTTTTAGGAGATGGAATTGTTTTGATGTTGCCGCGCATGCGCGGTTCTCTCACCGGTTTGGATTTGCGTTTCATTAGAGGATATTTGATTATAAAACAAACCCTTAACGAAATTTATATCCAATTATTTTACATATAAGTGTAACCCTATAGCAAAAAGCCAATTCCATTAATTTAGAAAATAGTAATTTCGAATACTCTTTAGGGGAGAAACGTTATTGAATTGGGCATCTGAGAAATGCCCTTTTTTATTTTCTTAGGTAGCCAAAAATAAAAGTAATTGTCGAATTTTAGGTGCCTATATGCGGACAGTCACTTAATTTTTTAATGAATAAGGATTTGCCAACGACATAAGTATTCGCGTAAGCAGACTGATCAAGGTTGGGATATGACAATAACTTATTCCTGGGTATGCTTAGTGTAAGTGAACTGTTCCAGGTAAAATTTTTTGTTTTGATGTTGTTTGTATTCAATTCAATTTCTAATCCGGAATTTTGAACTACTGCCGGAAGATTGGATTGAACAGAGGAGCCGCCGGTTATCAGTGGAAGCGGGTATCCTACAAGCTGGTTTGAAGAACGATTCCGGTAAAAACTTCCCGTAAATAGAATGCGGTCTTTAAGCATCCCCACTTCGAGAGATATCTCTGCTTTTTTATTTGTTTCCCAACTAAAATCCGGATTAAATAAACTTGTAGGATAAAGACCACCCTGGTTTTGGTAAGGATAAATAGTGGGAGAATATGTTGCCAAATATTGGTAATCTCCAATTTGATCATTCCCGGCAGTACCGTAGCTTGCTTTTATTTTACCATAGCTCAGAAATGAAAAAGCTTTATGGATAAAATCTTCTTTGGAAAAAATCCAACCAACTCCAATTGCACCAAAATTGGCAAATTGTTTATCTGGTCCAAACCTGCTGCTACCATCTCGCCTGCCTGTAATATTCAATAAATATTTCTCTGCATAATTATACGTGAAGCGTGAAAAGAAAGCATTGTATTTGTATGGCAGATAAGTAGACACCACTGGGTTGATGTTGCCGGCGGCGGCAATATTTTCAAGAAGTGATTCGCTTGAAAAATTGGTTGCGTCAAGAGTTTGTTCTTGTCGGATGTCTTCCTGAAAAGTTGATCCTGCCAACAGATCAATATTGTGCTTGCCAACACATTTATGCCAGCCGATCTGCGGTTCAAGAATCCAGGTTCTAATACTATTATTAGAAAAGGCAGCGTCGCCCGATGTTAAACCAAAAAGAGGGTTATAAGAACTTAAAGGATCGGTTTGAACCTGACTGGTTTGCATTTGGGTAAAGCCTGCACTCATTTTTAAACTCAGGCCCGGAAATAAAATATAACTCATCATGCCGTTACTGATCAGGTTATATGTATTCTCTTTATATTTCTGTAACAAAAAAGCGAATGGATTTAAGTAAAGCCCATCCGGCCAAACAAGCGTGCCATCTGACTTTATCAGATCGGGAGTGTTGGGCGGAAGATATAAGCTGAAGGCTGTAATATCTTGAGCCAGTATATTGTTATTATTTGCAACAAAAGAAGCAGTAAAATTCAATTTGAATTTATGATCATCGCTGGAATGAGTAAGATTGAGATGCAGAGAGGATTTTTGGTCAGCATTACTTCCAGGAAAAACGGTTGTTTCCCTATGGTATCCGCCACCTAAAAAAAATTGCGTATTCAGATTTCCTCCGGATATGGAACCCTGAATATCTTGAATATTTGAGATTCCGCCTATCAGCACTTTTTGCCAGTCCGTATATTTGGTCGTATCCCATTCTATTAAATCGGGTGCATTACTAATTGAGGCTGTTGCACTGTCATTGGAAAAAGCCTCTCTTCTCATTTCCAGATATTGTTTTGTGTTCAGGAGATGCATCATTCTGGTTACCTTGCCAGAACCCCGGTAAAGATTAAAATCAAATTTTG
>DATHPV010000145.1:0-5613 GCA_035483495.1 Puia sp. | reverse complement strand
AGAATATTTCTGTCGGTTCATTCACAAAAAGAAATGTTTACGATCCCCTTGCCAAACAAGTCCAGCATTTGATAAAAGATAAAGCTGACCTGCAGTTTTTCCCCGAAGGAGGAACCCTGGTGGAAGGCATCGAATCAAAAGTTGCTTTTAAAGCGATCGGCCCAAACGGACTGGCAATAAACGTAAAGGGAGTATTGCTGGACAAAGATGACAAACAGGTATGTTCTTTTGAATCGTCTCATCTGGGCATGGGATATTTTATTTTTCATCCGGAAAAAGATAACACCTATAAAGCAAAACTAAGTTTTGCCGACGGTTCCCAAAATATGGTCGATCTGCCAAAACCGGAAGGCTCCGGAATTTCTTTGTCTGTCACCAGCGATTCGATATCGAAAATTTCGATCGGCATAACCGCCAATGAATTTTATTATAGGAATAACAGGAACAGGGATTTTTTAATGCTTTTATATTCCGGCGGAAAAACAATTAGTTATCCCTATAAACTGGATGATACAACCATTTTTTTTGACCTGGAAAAGAAATTATTCCAGACAGGAGTATCAACCGTTACGCTTTTTTCTCAGAATGGAGAACCAATTTGTGAACGTTTATTCTTTGTTCAAAACAACGATCAGCTTATCCTGCAGATGCATACAGACAAGACCAGCTATAGGAAAAAAGAAAAAGTAAATTTATCACTGAACACAGAAAATAAAACTAGCTCACCGGTTGAAGGACATTTCTCTGTTACAGTTTTCAACGAGTCTAATATTCCGGTGAATGAAAATAATGATAGAAATATACTCACCAGTCTGCTGCTTACGTCTGACCTTTCAGGTTATGTAGAAGAACCCAATTACTATTTTGCAGACACGAGTAAGCAAACCAGGAACGACCTCGATGTTTTAATGCTCACACAGGGATATCGTGATTTTGAATGGAGACGGGTGTTGAGTAATGAACCGAAGGTTTTAAATTTTCTGCCTGAAAGGGGACTGGAAATAAACGGGAAAATCACCAACATGTCGAATAAACCAATTTCAAATGGAACTGTAACACTGGTACCTTCAAAAGGCGGATCGTTGTTAAGCAGTACATCTGATACCAAAGGTTTATTCAGATTTGCGAATCTTGTTTTTACAGATACAGCCCATCTTGTTTTAAGTGCTGTAAACTCCAAAGGCAGTAACTGGACAAAAATAACTTATCTGAATACAAACTATGACTCACCCATAGTTGCTTCTCATTTTTACCTCCCGCAAAAAACGAACGACAGCAGCCTTAATTATTATATTGAAAAAGAGCAGGCAGCGCATGAAGAATACATTAAACATATCCCTTTCAAGGGCCAGGTGCTGAAAGAGGTTACGGTAAAAGCTGTAAAAGAGGACAATCAATACCGGACTCAAAGTCTTGCCGGTGCCGGTTTTGCTGATCAGGTAATGCACGCCGATGAAATTCAGCAGATAGGTGGAGATTTAACAACAAGTTTGAATGGCAGATTACTGGGAGTTAATTTTTCAGGAGAAGGAGTTCCTTTTCTGCAATCGGGTCTAACTACCACCCATGGTTTCGCGCCTATGCTGCTTGTACTGGATGGGCAGGAAATTAAATTGGGAACTCAGTTTTTTAATATTAACGACATACCATCCACTCAGATAGAAACGATAGAAGTATTAAGATTCGCCAGTGCAAGTATTTACGGTATGGAAGGAGCAAACGGAGTACTGATCATCACCACAAAAGATGGTTACGAAAAAAAAGATATCGCAGCCGTGGGCGTCCTGCCGATTGCTCCCATGGGGTTTTATAAAGCAAGAACATTCTATTCCCCAAAATACGAATACACCAACACAAATTCATCTGTACCAGAAATGCGCCCAACCATTTTTTGGAATCCCGAAATAAAAACCGATATACATGGTAATGCCTTCCTGGAATATTATAATGCTGAAACAGCCGGAACATACAAAGTAGTACTAGAAGGAATTGATAAGAACGGCAATATTGGCCGGCAGGTTTTAAGATATCAGGTTGAATAGCCCATTGTTCCGATTTGTATAACTAATAATAATTTGACGCTGTCTTTGTTAAAAACGTATATGACGAAAGTTGCAATATTGGGAGACTTCAACCCGGACTCTCACACCCATAAAGCTCTGAATGAAAGTATTCAACACGTTGCCGATTTCTCAAAAATCCCAATCACCGCCGACTGGATCGGTACAGATGATATTGATATCGAAAATGTATTTGGCCATGATTATAACGGTCTATGGATTGCCCCAGGATCTCCCTACCGCAACGCTGAAAATGTAATTAAAGCGATAAAATACACGAGAGAACGAAACATTCCGACACTCGGTAATTGCGGAGGCTTCCAGCTCATGATTGTTGAATTTGCCAGGAATATTTGCGGTATTGAAAATGCAGATCATGAAGAAACAAATCCGCTGGCGGAAAATCTGGTGATTACGAAACTTACATGTTCCCTCGTCAGGATGCAGGAAGACCTGAGTATTACAGACAAACATTCGCTTTTATTCAGCATCATTAAAAACGATCATTTCGCCGGTAGTTATTTTTGTAGTTATGGAATTAATGAAAGATTCAAACAACAGCTTATTTCGGGTGGATGCTCATTTACCGTTACTTCACCAGACGGACAATCCAGAGCCCTGGAATTGAAAACACATCCTTTTTTTATCGGAACTCTATTTCAGCCAGCATTGGATTCCGCAAAAGGATTTCCCAACCCGATCATTAATGCTTTTCTAAATACAAGCACTACGAAACCGATTTAAATTAAATAAAGCTATACTTCGGGTGTAATAACCTAATAAAGTCCGGCGGGAGAGAATTAATCTCTGATCCTGCCAACCTTAACTTCTTTTTAGAACTTTCTTTAGTAGGTTCATTTAAAAATTTGAAAAGACTTTTATTAGCCGGACTTACAGTTTTCTTTTTTTATGGCTGCGATTGTTTTTGTGAAGTCAACATCATAATCCCTGCATTTATTGGATTCTCAAAATCCCAAATGGATACCGTCATTTTAAGGAGATTTACGCCCGGTGAGAACTTTGCGAACCTGATCGATTCTGTTATTATTACAGACCCGTCCCTGGATACAAATTGCTGTTCCACATTTATTTATTCCAGAATGGGTGATACTACTCTTATTTTTAACAGATACGATACCATAGCGGATATCCGTGCGGGTTATGACTGGCAGATATATATTCCCAACACCCGGTCGACAATTAATATTACGGATATCGAAAGTGGCACCCAGCTCAGTTGCAGATATTGCACTTTACCCAATATTATTTCCTTTGTCCAAAACGGAACAAAGATCAACTCACCCGTGCATTTTTACGACAACTCTGGCGAAGAAGGATATCGGATCTATATCCGGCCCTAAACAACTTAAATCCTACCATGGTTGCTGTTTAAAGTGCAGACAGCCGAAGGCGGCTTTGAATCGCGGTTCCAACATCAGGGACAGACTTTTATTTAAAATAACAAATCTCTTAAAATCTCCGGCTGGCTGGTTCAACATCGTCGCATCAAGATTCTTGGGGTCACTCGTGGAACTTACCATGAGATACATTTTTTCTTTTTGAGGATCGATCACCTCGAATTCCGCGTCATAAGCTTTTTTCTGACCGTCAAACATATGTGGTGTTGTGTATGTTGGCTCCTGATGTTCAGAATTGTCAACACTTATAAGCGAAGAGAAAACCCTTATGGTGTCGTTTTTTTGCCTGTCAATACAAAGAAACTCGTAGAGATATACAGAGTCTCTGCTTTGTAAATATTTACCGCCCGAATATCCGATTATTCTCAGGGGAGTTCCTGGCGCGAGATCAGACGGACTGAATGAAAAATCTTTTAGAGCAGTGTATTCGATTTTATCGGCGTTGCCGGTTACTTCATGATTGTCATTACAGGAGAGAAATATGATCAGGATCAGATAGGCCGCAATTAGTTTTGTCATGAAGTAGAGCATTATTTCAACCAAATTACAATATTTTTTGAGCTGCTCACCAATAAATGATTTGCTGACCATTCGCAGAATTCAGACCGCCTATGGGTTTTTACTTAGTCTTTTTTCCAAAGATTGGAATATTATTCAAAATGTATAAGCCTCTTGTACTGACGCGAAATCGCTTGTACATTTAAAGCAGTAAACTATCCTGAATACGGGGGTTATTTATGCAGGTATAAATATCAATGATGAAATTTTCTTCTTTTTTAAATCTGATCTTCTTTTCTTTTTTTGCACTGCTTTCATGTACAAAGGACAATCAGTCTCATCCATTCCAAACATCGAAGGATATATATATTCTGGGCGGACAGGAAAATGGATTTCCGGTAATTCCTACTTATTGGAAAAATGGTTCTCCGGTAGTTTTTTTGGATTCACTCTTATATCCGGAATCCATTGCAGTGTCGGGAACAAATATTTATATAGGTGGCTGGGACCAGGGAAACATCACGGTATACTATAAGAATAGCACTAGAAATGTTTTTGATGATGCGATTTTTCCAAACGCATCTATGGGATTGAAGGTATCTGGTGAAGATGTTTATATGACCGGGGTTGGTAATGGCACCACTTCATATTGGAAAAATAATACTCCTGTTGAAGTCGATTGGGCATTGGGTGCCAATAGTCAGGTGCAATCAAGCGGACCTGCTATCGCATCGGCTTTTGCCGTTTCCGGAAACGATATTTATTTTGCAGGTCAGGTTGTTGACACGATTGGTAACAATGGAATTTATGTGCCAATGGCTGCATATTGGAAGAACGGAAAAATCAATCTACTGGACAGAGCGGCTGTATATGCTCAGCCGACGGGCATGGTTGTATGGGGATCTAACGTATATATATGTGCGAATAAAATGAATAATTTAAATGCAGACGGCAGTTTCACCATGGGTGGTTCAGACACAGCCATGTACTGGTCAAACGGGGTGTCCGTTATATTGGGAGCTGGTTATGCAAGTTCTATTTTCGTTTCGAACGGTGATGTATATGTTTCTGGTACCACCGTTGACGGTTCCGCTGTATACTGGAAAAACGGACACCAGATAATGCTTGCTCCCAATGCCAATACCAAAGGAATTGTAGTGATTGACAACGATGTATATGTTGCCGGCAACCTGGGATATCGTTACGGTGTGTATTGGAAGAACGGAGTCGTGGACACCTTATGCACGAATGGTTTTATTACAGCGATCACACTGGGAAATTGACAATCAAAAAATATTAATTTTAAAGAAACATACAAAATATTTAGTACTGCCGAATCTTACTTTATAGTTTTTTAAATCCCGGAACCATCCCCGCTAAAACAAAGAAAATACCAACAAAGGTAAATGACTCGCACAGTCCCATTCTGTCACTCACATCATTCGTATTGGCGATGAATCTTGGTATATGCAACAAAAGAAACCAGCCCAGGACCATACAACCTGAAAGTATAGCAGCAGCCCTTCTCGTTTGAGGGATCAGCAGGCCAAGACCACCGGCAAACAAACAAATTCCACAGAAATAAGCCCAGAACACGTGAAACGGAATATAGGTAGGAATAAAAGATTCTATAAAAT
>DATHPV010000144.1:0-3077 GCA_035483495.1 Puia sp. | reverse complement strand
GGTGCATGGCATGTATAACGCATTTATTAATGGCAGTAAAATGGGAGATGGATTTCTGACACCGGGATGGACAAGTTATAATAAACGTCTCCAGTACCAGGTGTATGATGTAACCAAATTTATTCACAGCGGCGCGAATGTAATAGGTGTAAATATCGGAAGCGGCTGGTACAGGACCAATCTTGCCTGGAACAATAATCGAAATATTTACGGGAAAAAAATCGGTCTTTTAGCACAGGTGGAAATTCACTATTCTGACGGAAGTACCGAAACGATCGTTTCCGATGGCACCTGGAAAACTTCGGATCAGGGACCTATTCGAAGTTCAGAAATATACAACGGAGAAACCTGTGATTCCAGAATGGAAAAGCCAGGATGGGATAAAGCCGGTTACGATGACAAGGATTGGAAGACAGCTATTGAAAACGAGTATCCGAAAACTAATCTGATATCTCAATACAATGAACCCGTTAGAATGCATGAAACCTTTCAACCTGTACGGGTTTTTAAGACGCCCAAAGGGGAAGAGGTTATAGACTTCGGACAGAATCTTGTAGGCTGGGAAGAAATTTTTGTTGAAGGTGGAAAAGCTGGTGATTCAATCACCGTGGATCATGCGGAAGTTCTGGACAAGGAAGGTAATTTCTATACGGATAATTTGAGAGCCGCAAAATCGGAAAACACTTATATATTAAAAGGAAAAGAAGGTGAATATTTAATACCACATTTTACGTTTCATGGCTTCAGATATGTACGACTGAACAGGTATAATGGAAAAGTATTACCCATGAATCATATGGATGTTCTTATTCCGGATACTTCCGGATCCAATACGATCCTGATTCAGGCAGTGACCTTGTACTCAGATATGAATCAGACCGGCCAATTCAGCTGCTCCAATCCAATGCTTAATCAACTTCAGCATAATATTCAATGGGGACAGAAAGGAAATTTTCTGGACGTGCCTACTGATTGTCCACAGCGTGATGAAAGATTGGGCTGGACAGGTGATGCGCAGGCATTTTCAAGAACAGCAAGTTATAATATGGATGTTCATAATTTCTTTTCAAAATGGCTGAAGGATCTGGCTGCGGATCAATCTGATGACGGAAGAGTTCCCTTTGTTATTCCCAATGTATTGGGTGCGACGGCCGGAGGATCAGCAGGATGGGCCGATGCATCCACCATTATTCCATGGAATATGTGGCTCGCATATGGCGATCCAAAAATTCTGGAGGATCAGTATGCAAGTATGAAATCATGGGTTGGATTTATGCAGGATCATAGCAAAGACTTTTTGTGGAATACCGGGTTTCATTTTGGTGACTGGCTGTTTTACCGTCCTGCAGATGATAACGATGGAAGGTCGGCTGTTACGGACAAGTACATGATTGCGCAATGTTTTTTTTCTTACTCAACTCAACTGGTTTTGAATGCCGCAAAAGTTTTAAACAAAACAGAAGATATTCAAAAGTATTCCGACTTGCTTCAACACATTAAAGAAGCTTATCTCAAAGAATATGTAACTCCTTCGGGAAGATTAGTCTCGAGCACTCAGACGGCTTATGTGCTGGCTTTACAGTTTGATATGCTCCCTGAAAATCTGAGAGCCCAGGCTGCAAAAAGACTGGCTGATAATATTCAGGATTATAATAATCACCTTACGACAGGTTTTCTTGGAACACCATATTTATGTCATGTTCTTACTCGTTTTGGTTACGACACGGTCGCTTATAAATTATTGTTGCAGGAGACATATCCGTCCTGGTTGTATCCTGTGAAAATGGGTGCTACAACAATCTGGGAAAGATGGGACGGGCAAAAACCTGATAGCAGTTTTCAGACGCCCGGCATGAATTCTTTTAATCACTACGCCTATGGGGCGATAGGAGACTGGATGTATCGAAATATTACGGGTATAGATAATTATGGTGATAGTGCCGGCTATAAAAAAGTAAGTGTCAGGCCACATCCCGGTGGAAATCTAACCTATGCCAATGCAGATTTGGAAACGGTTTATGGAAAAATCAGCGTTCATTGGAAAATTGCAGAGAAGAAATTTATAATGGACGTTGAAATTCCCGCGAATACCACAGGTGTAGTATATATTCCAACGTCTGCGCAAGACGGAATAACGGAAAATGGAAAACCCTTATCGGAAGTCAGAGAAATCAAGATTACAGGAAGTGAAGGAAATTATTTTGTTGTACTGGTGGGTTCGGGAATTTATCATTTTACTTCTGCTTATGCTCTTTGACGGTTGACGGTTGACTGTTGACGGTTGACAGTTGACCGGTGATCTTAATTAATTTGAATTTGCAAATTAACGATGAATTTGCTTTGGGCTTTCAGCCTTGGGCCTTAAGCGTTAGTACCTATAGCAAACAGCATTGATATTCATTCCGGCACCAACGGAAGCGAAGACAAGAATGTCTCCGGAACGTAAACTATGTTCGGGAAACTGATGTTTGCGAACCAAATCCAGCAGTGTAGGTATTGTTGCTACTGAACTGTTGCCTAACCAGCCAATACTCATAGGCATTATATTTTCCGGAGGAGTTTCAATTTTGTACAACAGGTATAATTTTTTGATGATTGCTTCATCCATTTTTTCGTTTGCCTGATGAATAAATATCTTTTTAACGGTCCGAATATCCTGACCCGATTTATCAATGCATGCTTTCATGGCTTCAGGTACATATTTTAATGCATATTCATAAACCTTTCTTCCTTTCATTTTTAAATAGCGAATTCGGGGATTACTATTGGGATAAAATGAAACGCCCATATTGATATAGTCCACCTCATCTAAACTATGGGTCTGTGCAGTATAACTGAGTAAACCGGGGGAGTTTTCATCTCCTTCTTTTTTTTCGAGAACTACGGCTCCGGCTCCATCACTAAAGAGCATACTATCGCGATCAAACATATCTATGACCCGGCTTAACGTTTCGGTCCCGATAATCAGTGCTTTCTTTGCCATTCCGGCTTTGAAAAATGCATCAGCCTGAATCATCCCCTGTAACCAGCCCGGACATCCAAACAAAATATCATAAGCAATACAATTTGGATTTTTG
>DATHPV010000143.1:0-2758 GCA_035483495.1 Puia sp. | reverse complement strand
CTATCAGTCTGCCAGTATCATTAGAATAGATCCAAATACAGGTCAGGTAATTGGTAAAGCTGATTTCGGAAACCTTGTGAAGGAAGTAAAATTGAAGTATCCCGATGTTGACTACATGAATGGGATAGCTTACGATTCCGTAAAAAATAAAATATATCTCACGGGTAAACTATGGCCTAATATCTATGAAGTAAGATTAAACAATTAGGCATCCGGTTTGATAAAAATGAATTTTATGATTTTACAGAAATCTTATTATGAATAAGGTATTGTAATAAGGAATTCAGTATACTCATTTTCCAAAGAATTCAAAGTGATGGCGCCGCCATGCGCCCTGATAACATCATAACTAAGAGATAGTCCCAGCCCCGTTCCCTGACCGGTAGGTTTTGTGGTAAAAAAAGGTTGAAATATCTTGTCTCTGATCTTACTGGAAATACCATTTCCATTATCCCGTATTGAAATCAAAACTGAATTAAATTCTTTCCTGGAAGTAATTAAAATCTCTGGCTCATAATTATCAGGATTTTGTTTTCCTTTCTCGAAAACTGCGTAAAACGCATTGTTGAATAAATTAAGAAAAACCCTCCCCATATCCTGGGGTATAATATAAATTTTGTCGATTCCCGGATCGAATTCAGTTTTTATTGCCACCTGAAGTGAACTTTCCTTGGCCTTTAGTCCATGATAACTCAGACGAAGATATTCATCAGCCAGCACATTTATATCTGTCAATTCCTTCTGACCGGCACTCCTCCGTGAATGTTGCAGCATTCCTTTTACTATTGCATCTGCTCTTCTACCATGCGTATTTATTTTTATTTCATTGTCCAGGATGTTCCGCGTGATCTCTTTCATATTTTCAATATGACCACTCTTTATTTCAGCATACATTTCCTCCAGCAACTCTTTGTTTATCTCTGAAAAATTATTTACAAAATTTAAAGGGTTCTGAATTTCATGTGCGATGCCCGCGGTTAATTCACCCAAAGAAGCCATTTTTTCAGACTGGATAAGTTGTGCCTGCGTGGATTTCAAATCCTGGAGAGCAGTTTCAGCTTTTGCTCTTTGCTGATCGATTTCTTTTTTCTGCGATTCCAATGTCTTGTTGGCAATTTTTTTGTTACGATTATTTCTAAACAGAAATAAAGTGAGGAACAGGAAAAATCCGGCAAAAGCTATCAATGTATAATACCGGACCCTGTTAGTAAGTCTCTCCTGGGCCGAATTTATTTCCCTTTGAAGATCTTTCTGTCTCTGACCTTCGTCGAATGTCAGCAATTGAATCTGTATCAGTTTTGCCTGATTGAAAATCGTATCTTTTGCCGCCATGAATATCTTAGTATACTTCAGTGCGCTATCGGGTTTATTTAATATTTCATATGCCTGTGATACAAGGCCTGTTGCGTCGGTCAACTGTTCCCCGAACTGATGATTCCTGCATAGTTCATATGCAGTTTCAGCATAATAGATACAGGAATCAAACTGTGCCTCATCTTTGTAAAAGGCGGCAATATTGTTATACAGCCTGACCCTGAGAAGTGGAACATTGTATTTTTTATCAATCTCTATGGCCTGCATAAAATAATCTCTGGCAAGTTGTTTTCTACCAGTTTTTGCATATACATTGGCAAGAGTTGAAGCTGTTACCGAAACCTGCGCCCGGGCTCTTGCGGGATACCTTAACGAAATATCATAGCTGTTTTTTGCATAGTAGTATGCAGAATCCCAATTTTTCCACTTCAGATAAATCAGTGCGAGATTGAAGAGCGGAGCAAAATTCATATTAGGCATTTCCATTGAAATGCCTGCCTGTTTGTATAAATCAATTGACTGAAGACACTGATTTCTTGCAATCGTGTCATTTTGTAATCTCCTGTTCACAAGTCCCATAGCGTTATAACTTCTTGCCATACTTTCTTCCCTGTTGGTCTTAAACTTTTCAGCAATCCTGAGGCTTCTGAGAGCCATTTCTAACGACTTGGCATAGTTGCTGGCGGTGTTCAGAACAAAAGCCATTTTTGCATATCCGGAATAACTACCTATGGGGTAATTAATTTTTTCAGACAATTCAATACTTTGGGCAAAATATAAAACAGAACTGTCCTGGCGTATAAATGTGTAGTAATCTCCCAGTAAACTCAGCAGTTTGATTTTAGTGGTATCATCGCCGGTTTTCTGAATTTGAATTAGCAGACTGTCGGCGTAATTTTCATTGGCAAAAGAAGATCCAATATCAGCCTGCGAATAAGCAGGTTTTACATAAACCAAAATAATGAGTACCAAAAATAGCTTGTTCATGTGCAGGCAGGTTGCTGGTCGGGTTCCTGATGGGTTCTGCTTTGAAGATAAGATTGTTTCCCAGTATAAATTAAATATCGGGAATCCAAATTTAGTTTCCGTCACCGAATGCCAGGATTATTTTCCAGTTGTTTTGCTTATTGTTTTGAAGCAACATAGATTAATGAGCTGCAGTTTTCCTTGTTAGACAGGGTTTTTATATTTGAAACAGCGCCTGAAAAAAAACCCTTTAAAATTGAGACATTGCTACCTGCATATTTTTCACTGAGGAGACTGATGTAAAAACTATCCCACCACATGGGTTCTATTTTCTTTAATTGAAATCCAGCGGCATTCAATAACCAACGCATAGAAGGGGGTGAAAAATGATATAAATGACGTGGCACGTCGTATGCCGCCCAGTTCGCTTTATATTTTTTTGCGTCAAAGCTTGTATAGTTTGGAACAGCTATAAAAA
>DATHPV010000142.1:0-5116 GCA_035483495.1 Puia sp. | reverse complement strand
ACAATGCTACTCCGGCGCTGTCATATCCGCGATACTCCAGTCTTTTGAGTCCCTTCATTACAACAGGATATGCTTCTCTGGGACCTATATATGCTACTATTCCACACATGTTAAATTTTTAAATTAATTCCAAATCCGATTTCGAATAATTTATCGGACTACAATAAAATATTCGCCATAAAAATCGATGCCACAGTAAAATAGATAATTAGCCCTGTAACATCTACAAGTGTTGCTACAAATGGTGCAGAAGAAGAAGCGGGATCTGCCCCCAGCTTTTTTAATATTATTGGGAGCATACTTCCGGCAAGTGTCCCCCAAAGTACAACACCAATCAAAGAGAAACTAACCGATAAGCCGATGGCATCCCAATGATATCCGTAGATATCCTTAAAAACGCCACGAACCATTAATAAGTGCCACACGAAAATTCTGATAAACCCAATAAGGCCGAGAATTGCCCCCAGCATAAATCCTGAGAGTATTTCCCGGCGCATAACACGCCACCAATCCTTAATCGTTACTTCACCCAGCGCCATGGCTTGTATTATAAGAGTAGATGCTTGCGAACCGCTATTGCCACCACTGGACATGATTAATGGTATAAAATTGGTCAGGATAATCCATTTCGCAAGCTCGTCATTATAATATGCCATGGCCGTAGCCGTTAGCATTTCACTTAAAAAAAGTATGATCAGCCAACCTACTCTTTTTCTGATCAACTGGAAAAATGGAGTTTCCAGATACGGGTGATCAAGGGCTTCTGTTCCCCCTATCTTTTGAATATCTTCTGTAAACTCCTCCGTTGCAACCCACAGTACATCATCTATTGTTACAATACCCAATAGGAGTTTATTATTGTCAAGTACCGGGAGCGCCATTCGATTATTCATCTTAAATGCCTGGTTGGCAGTCTCCTGATCATCATTTACATTGAGATATATAAACCGGTTATCAATTACGTCTTCGATTTTCTTATCTGGATCAGCGAGAATTATCTCGCGGATTTTAATATCATCAATGAAAATTCCCTTTTCATCTACCACATAAATAACATCAATTGTTTCACTGTCTTTGCCAACGTCGCGGATGTGCCGGATAACCTGTCGTATAGTCCAGTCTTTTTGGACTGCTATATAATCTGGAGTCATGAGCCTTCCCACACTGCTTTCGGGATAACCCAGCAAAGACAGGGTAATCTTGCGTTCCTCCGGATCGAGCATTTTAATAAGCTCCTTTACCACTTCATTGGGCAGGTCTTCCAGAAAAGAGGTACGATCATCTGCAGGAAGACCGTTCAGAAGTTCAGCTGTCTTCGAAGGTGAGAGCTCCTGGATTATTCGTTTCTGAATCGCGAAATCCAAAATTTTAAATGTACTTATAGCGCGATGGATACTCAGATTTCCAAGAATTTCACCCTCATGCTCAGGAAATTCATAAATTAATTCTGCAACATCGCTAATATTCTGACTATCCAGAAACTTGTGTAATGATTCCGGATCATTCGATTGGAAAACTTCCAAAAACTGATATTTAAGCGCAGTATCTTCGATTTCGACGGCCATCCGTCAAATTTACAGCGAAGCCTTGATAAATTGCGTTTGAAAAATATCCTTTATAGGATCCGGGCCTGTTATCTTACTATTATGATATTATCATGTTTATTCATAAATGATTCACCCGGACGAGGTCGTGGTGTTTACACATCCCTAGACTTGAAATCTGGCGAACTTTTAGAAGAATCTCCCGTCATCGTTATGAACAGCGAAGAAAGAAAACTTCTGGACAAGACCCTTTTACACGATTATATTTTTACCTGGGGCGAAAACGAAATGGAATGCTGTGTCGCTTTAGGATATTTATCTATTTACAATCATGACTACCATTCAAACGCTGAATATGAAATGGACTTTGATAATTTAATTATCAGGGTAAAAACTGTGCGAAGTATTGAAGCAGGGGAGGAAGTATTTATCAATTACAATGGCACATGGAACGATAAAAATCCAGTTTGGTTCGATTCGGCTGAAAAAAAATAAGAATTATTTTTTTGTCCTGCTTAGAACAGGTGAATACCTAAAAGATAAAAGGAATCCATAGCTGTTAAGTTTAAGATTCTCTACTCCCATTGTAGTTAATGGCAGTTTGAAATATGGCTCAGCCTGAAAAGAAAATCCTTTTCCCAGATCAGTTTCAAATCCAAAAGATATATCCGCCACTTTAAACCAATAATTTAGTTGTTGGTCGTCATAAGTCTTGTACGCCAACAATCTTTGACCACTATAGAAGAAATTAATATAGGTCTGTTTCATTAAAAAATACGACGAAAGACCAGCATTCAGGAAAAATTTCGTTTTTTCACTTTGTGCAAAATCATAACGCAGGGTTAATGGAATTTCCCAAATATTGGCAGCACCATTGATATAATCGATTGGCGGCGGGGCTGCAGCTGTCCAGGGTTGATTAACAGACCTGGTTGAGTTGCCTGTCTTTTGCCCGGGTGCCCAGAAAAATTTATTCGAATAAAATATTCCGGTATTCAACGAAAATTTATCCGTTAGGTAATAGCCAACAGTAAGACCAATATTATTTCCAAGTTGATTATTAGTAATTCCTCCCGCATCTGTGTAGTCAGGACCAAAAGATAATCCGAAATTTAAAGATCGGTTTAACCGAAGGGATTTATATGGTCTGGACACTGGATGATCCGGCAACACTAAAATGGACTCATTTCCTTTTATAGTTTCTGGTAAGTAGTAATCAGAAACTATTGCAGGAAGTGAATGTCTGTTGGATAAATCGCGAGAATCTTCAATTTGATTTGATCCACTATTTGATAAAAGACTGGCCGCTCCTGATTTAGACGAAGCCGAGCCATAAATTGAGTTACTCTTAGTGTTTTTATTTTCTTGCGTATGGGCGCCTCCCGGATTTCGACTGGTTGCTATATTAGCCGCTATCAATGCCCGACCTGCGACATCAACATTACCTATAATTTTTGATCGATTTTTAACGACTGAGTTATTTTTGGATATTTCGCTATTCCTTTTTAGAGGATCAAAGGAAGAGGGATCTTTCACAATTGTTTTCAATTCAGAATTTACGGGAACGCTTGTATTCACCGGAGCAGCCATATTATTTGCACCCGAGTTAAGACTGTCACCACGTCTGGAAATTCCGCTCAATTTAGAACTGTCTGCCAGGCGAGTTATCGATCCTTCTGATAATTGTTGATTTGATCGTGTAGAATGTGGGCTATAATTGAAATTTTTAATGATGAAAATAGAAAGAGCTGCGATTACGATTACAGCCGAACCCCATACCAGCGGATTCATTCGGCTAAAACGAAAGCCATCTGGTGGCCGTTCTGGAATTTGCTCTATAAGTTTCTGTTCGAGCCGGCTCCACGACAACGATGACGGGTCGGGTTCGTACAAATCCGCCGCATCTCTGCTTAACCGGTCAATATCTTTATCAGAAAGGTTCGACATAAGTTCTCACATCAGCTTTTTTGGTTAATATTTTTCGAAGGTTTTCTCTTGCCTTTGATAAATTAGATTTCGAAGCACCAACTGAAATTCCCAGGTGCTTTCCAATTTCTTCGTGAGACAGGCCCTCAATCACGAATAAATTGAATACTGTTCTATAAGCAGGAGACAACAACCGAATTGCTTCGATGATTTCTTTATACGACAGTTTATCGATACCAGTTTCCCCGCGATCTGCAATTTTCTCTGATTCTTCTGAAAGCACTTGCCCGTGGAGATATGAAGAATTCTTACGATAATAGTCTATGCATGTATTTACCAGGATTCGTTTGAACCATCCTTTAAGCGCCATGGAAGTTTCTGCATGCCTGTTCTCGTCAAATTGATGTATGTTTTTAAAAAACTTGGTAAAACCTTCATTTACAATTTCTTCTACCTGGTATTGATTATGCTGATAACGATAGCAGATTTTCATGGCATATCCCTTGAGGAATTCATATAATTCCTTTTGGCTGGCTCGGTCATTTTGCCTGCACCCAGCTATTAATGCGCTAATTTGGTGGTTACCGTTAATCAATGGTCTTAAGGCCTTTTGCCAAGGTGAAGTTAATAGCGCAACTACTTCATCTTTATTAAATTACGTAAATCTTATGTTAAAGGTTGCCACCCAATAATTTTAGTTCTCCGGAGATAAATAGCTGAATCTGAATATTTTGTGCGGTAACTAACATGCCAATGATTTTAGCCTCCCGCAGGTGCCCCGTTAAATATAATCCAGAAAACAACTCTTTATTCAAGGCCCGATCTATTATCAATTTATTTGCACCCAGATAAGATTCGATATCCAGATATGATTTACCATAAAGTGTCTTTCGTATTTTGTTTCTAAACAGGCTGCGGGCTATTTTAAGTGCCAGATCTTCTCCTTCGAGTGAATATTGAATGTCCGGTATTTGTAAAGTTTGTTTAGCAGTATCTAAAATTGGAGTACCTCTTAAGTAAACACTTCCATGATTACTTCCGGCAAAATCAATTCGAAGTTCCACCACATGATTAGCCAGGCCTCGAAGGCTAACATCTTTTACTACAATGGTTCTTCCCTTTAAGTCAAATACTTTATTGCGTAAACTATCCCTTAAAATATTTGTAAGAAAATTAAAATCATAGTTCATGCTTAAATAGAGGCGAATTCCGTTGCGATTTTCGGTTTGCAAAAGGGAAGGTAATAGTGCAGGCTCTTTAATATAGTTAGTGGGATCAGAGCTGAATTGTGGCCGGCAGGAAATGCCGAGAGAAATTGAGAAACTGTCCTTAATATAATTGAGTTGACCTATTCTAAAGGCTGTCGGATTTAGCAAAAAGTATCCATACTTTCCAACACCTACTTTCCTGAATACGCTGTCTTTAAGTCTGCCGGTAAATTTTTCAAAATTTAATCCTGAAATGCTTTGATCTATTGAGGAAGTAAAGGAGACCAGCGAAGAGCGGATACTATCCATTATAAGTTGTGTGATATCGTTCGAAAAGACAGATACCGAACATTTGTCTACGGGCTGGACCCGATTGATATTGGTAGAAGTTCTCAGTTTGTAATTAGGCAGAAACTGTAAATTAGAACTAAGTGCCAT
>DATHPV010000141.1:0-2808 GCA_035483495.1 Puia sp. | reverse complement strand
TATGGGTTATGGGTTATGGGTTATGGATTATGGGTTATGAATTTAGCACCCATAACTCATACCTCATAACTCATAATTGGTGAAATCACCATTCAGCCAAAACAGTTACTCCTCCTTTTACCATTTGATTAAGTTCCACTTTCAGATGCGTGCCAGGAGGCAGTAAAACGTCTACACGGGAGCCGAATTTAATAAATCCCATTTCTCCGCATTGTTCTACTTTCTGACCGGGAGAAAGATAGTTTATAATCCGTTTTGCAAGAGCGCCGGCAATTTGTTTTACGAGCAGAATACCCTTGGGATTTTTCAGAACTACACTGTGCCGCTCGTTCTCGGTTGAAGATTTGGGATTCCAGGCTACCAGGTATTTCCCTTTGTGATATTGACTATAAATGACTTCCCCACTTACCGGATTCACATTTCGGTGAACATTGGCCGGACTCATAAATATGGATACCTGTAAACGACGGTCATGAAAATATTCGACGTCGGTGATTTCTTCTATCACGACAACTTTACCGTCGGCCGGACAAACAATATATTTTTCATCGATACTCGGAATTCTGGATGGTACCCGAAAAAAAGAAATCATAAATAAGAGAAAAGCCAGGCTTACGAAAAAAATCACCCAGCTCAACCATGGCAAATGCATGCTGATGAAATAAAACGAACCCAGGTTCAATACTGCGACTATAATTGTGCAGATCGCTATTGTCCGGTATCCTTCTTTGTGAATTGTCATGAAAAATATGTTCAGCTTTATGCAAACATAACGATGTAAACCCAAATGAAAGGAGTGGCAAAAAGAAGTGAGTCAAATCTGTCCAGAAAACCACCGTGGCCCGGCATTATACTCCCACTGTCTTTCACATTGGCGAGCCGTTTTAATTTGCTTTGCAGAAGATCTCCGAATGTTCCGGCAATCGATGCAATGGCCGCTACAATCATCCATTGGGTCACAGGCTGCATTTCAAATCCGCTGCTTAAATAATAGCCGACTGCACCCATTGTGATCACTGCGAAAATAAATCCACCGATCGTCCCTTCCCATGTTTTTTTCGGAGAGATGGGCGACAGCGGTGTTTTGCCAATGAATGAACCAACCAGATATGCCATGGTGTCATTCACCCATAAACTCAGAATAATGGCTATCACAAGCAGCTTGTTTACATTATCCAATGGCTGTCCTGGATAAAACGTTCGCAGGTATAGGAGTAGACCAAGACTGATTGAAATATAAACAAGTCCAAGAACTGAATAGCCCATATTCCTTAAATAAGTTTTCCGGGTATACAATATTTCAGCAACTGGTAAAATGAAAAGAAATAACAGACCCCCATATAATCCCACATTGTGCAGGCCTGTGCTGGCTAAATTCCCGCTGGAATCAGGACGGCTGCAAAACATCATAATACACCAGCCGGCAATCATCACCCCGTATTTCTGAAAAGAACTTATTTCCGCATAAGCGGGGTCAATTTTTGCTATGAGTTTTTGATATTCATACCAGCATCCAAAATGTATAATTGAAAAAAGAACGAAAAAACTAAAAGTGTTCCAGAGCAAACCGGTTAACATAACGGCGACAAACACTAAAGAAGTGAGTGCCCTTATTCTGAAAGTGACCGCCTGCAGAGCCATAAAGTGAAGTTACGTAAATGGAAATTATACAGGATGATCCGTATCGCTGAAAAAATCATTTTCAATCCGGGGTGGAAATTCGGAAGCATAACTGGTTACAGATCTTTTCCTTAAATAATTCAAAAGGAAAACAATAACCGCCAATGAAGCCACACCCAGCAAAATGAATGCTGCGTTTCCACTGTTACGCGAGTCCAGATCGGCAATTTTGAAATACATCAGAAGAAGGGTGACCGTATTAAAAATGAAATGCGCAAGAATGGAGAGATAGAGACTTCCGGTAAACCAATATAATGATCCCAAAATAATGCCGAGCAGCATACGGGGAATGAAACCCATAAACTGCATATGAATGGCAGAAAAAATGAAACCGGTGAAAATAATGCCCGGCCACGCCGATTTGAAAATCTGTATGAAGAATTTCTGCAGGATACCTCTGAAAAATACTTCTTCGCCGACAGCCGCGAGTACTCCTACCAGAAAAATGGGTGCAATCAGATCGGCTGGTTTCTTCATAGTCAATATATTGTCCAGCATCCCATTTACATTACTCTCGCCGTTTTCAATCCATTTCTGTGTCGCTTTCGGCAACTGATGAACGATCGCTTCATCCAACGTTCCAAGAAATGAAACCGAAAAATAAGCAACCGCGATGACGATAACCGTGAGCGGCAGAAATGACTTCTTTTGTGGTTTTTTTAATCCTAAATATGCCAGTGGTTTGGGATCGGCCAGATAAGCAAAAATGAGAGAAGGCAGCAGAAAAGCCAGGAACTGCACCACCAGCAAGCCCTTTAATACTCCAGCCAACTCGGGGCGGGCATAATCTGCCGGAGTGAGCGTGCTGATTTGCGAGATACTCAGATGATTGAGATAGGCAACAAGGCTGATACCCAAGGTGCCGGAAAGAAGAAAAATTCCAACTGTAAGACCTCCGAATATAATAAGCTGAGTCCATACGGGTCTGTTGCGAAGATATGTTTGCATTCCATGTACTTCCCGCCACGGATTTAATGAGTATATTTGCAACAGGAAGTTGTGCGAAATTAAGCTACCAGGCTTCAATTTCAATCCCGTACAAATCGGGACATCAAGATTCCACCTTTGTGATGTCTGTTCAAATCGGAGAACATATAACCCTGCCGGACTTTCCCCTGTTACTGGCCC
>DATHPV010000140.1:0-5653 GCA_035483495.1 Puia sp. | reverse complement strand
ATCGCATGTGGTTTATTAGGTTTAATAATATTGGTTCAGAATCCAAAAGGAGGAGGTCTTGCTGGAAACGTGGCAGGTTTCAGTAATCAGTTTATGGGAGTCAAACAAACGACTGATGTTTTGGAGAAAGGAACCTGGATTCTGGCAACTGCCGTTGTATTGCTTTGTCTTTTTTCGACCATTTTCATTCCCAAGGCGACATCCAGCAAAGCACGGGATTTAAAAGCTGCGCCTACAAGTATTCCCGGCTCTCTTCCCCAACAGAAATAAACATATTCCGCAATACAATATTTGAAACCCCGTTCCAATGACGGGGTTTTTTGTTTATTTTGATAATTAATCCAAATACAAGTGAAAAAACTGATTCTTCTGTTGGTTATTTTAATTCTTTTGTTTTTTGCGGAAGGACTTTATTTGATTCTGGGTCCGGGAACCGGTTTCCGGTCTTCCAAATACGATCTTTATATACGTTCCGGAATGAACTACAATGAACTCGATTCGATTTTTCGGGAGGACACTGTATTTACCCATCCATTTGTATTCAGCTGGCTTGCAAAACGCGTCAATTATCAATCTGCTGTAAAAGCTGGCAAATATGAAATTCATAACGGAATGAATCTCTGGAGTATTCTTAAAATGCTTCACAATGGAAGACAAACGCCCGTTAATATTATAATAACGAAATTGCGAACCAGGGAGGATCTTGCAGATATGATAGGGAAAAAAATGGAATGTGATTCCGCTACTTTTATGCGCTTTTTGAACAATTCCGATTCGCTTAAATCATATGGAGTAGACACCAACACTGTAATGACGATGGTTCTTCCTGATACCTACACATACTTTTGGAACACAACACCTTCTAAAATATTCAAAAAGATGGTAGTTGCTGCACAGGTATTTTGGACGCCTGAAAGACTGCAACTGGCATCAGATCATCATTTAAATCGAAAAACTGCATATATATTAGCATCCATTGTTGAAGAAGAAACTACACGTAAAGACGATAAGCCGAAAATAGCAAGTGTTTATCTGAATCGAATTGCCACTGGTATGCGATTGTCAGCAGATCCAACAGTAAAATTTGCGCTTCGGCGTTTTGATCTAAAAAGAGTCTACGAGAAATATCTACTGGTGGAATCACCCTATAATACCTATCTGAATAAGGGTTTGCCTCCTGGTCCTATTTGTACACCTTCTTTGGAAACCATAGATGCTGTATTGAACGCTCCTGAAACTAAATATTTTTATTTTGTGGCTAAGCCTGATTTTTCGGGATATTCAAATTTCGCGGAGACATTTCCTGAACATATGAAAAATGCCAGGGAATATCAAAAAGCCCTGGATGAACAATTAAGAATAGGTCAGCAGTCCAAAATAAACCAATGACCACGCTTGACAGAATCATAAGATCCTCCTTGCCTTACCGCTATGCGTCTTCGAAGAGTAAGTCGATATATCTTCCCGGATTTCAGGGGTTACCGTTATATGATGTCGTTAATTTTTTTAGAAGCCAGGTTAAAAAAGTAGGGTTAAATGACCGGGCCCGATCCATCGCTTTCAGCTTCCTCATGGCCATTCCCGCCGCTATGATATTTCTCTGTACGCTAATCCCCTATCTGCCGGTTTCAAAAAAAATAATTAAACAACTACTGCTTTTAACAAAAGAGATTACGCCTAATCAGAATACCTATTTACTGGTCTATAATTTTTTGAATGATTTCTTAACGAAACAACGAGGCGGATTGTTATCGTTCGGGCTCATAGTTGCGCTATACTATGCATCGAATGCGATGATTGGACTTATGCAATCTTTTAACAGGTCACTGACATCCTACAGGCGCAGAAATTTTTTCGCAAATCGCCTTGTTGCTATCCGATTAACGCTGGTCATGATTTTATTGCTGATCGGAAGCGTGCTGATTCTGGTTACCCAGGACGAGCTTCTTCGTTATGTTTTTAAGGCATTTAACATACAGAGAAGTTCAATGAGAGGTGTTATTAAATCTCTCAGGTGGGTAGTGATTATTCCATTGTTCTATTTTACAATTGCTTTTATTTACAAACATGCACCTGCAATAGACGAGAAATGGAAACTCATATCACCGGGTACAACTTTGGCTACCACTCTTATGATTCTGCTCACTTTTATATTTTCGTTCTGGGTAAATAGATTTGGCACATATAATAAAGTTTACGGATCAATTGGAACCATCCTGATTCTCATGATAGTAATATATTTCAACGCCTTAATTCTGCTAATAGGTTTCGAACTAAATGTAAGTATTCACACGTTACAGGAAAATGCCGCCTACAGAAAGAAATTGAAGAATTAAAAATTTCTCTTTTCAGTGATAACGATAATGGGCACCGAAACACAAAACACGAGGATGAGAAAGGATCTCATAATTGACCACCCGTCATAGTGAGCTCCGCTATATCCAAAAACAGGCATTACAAAGCCATTCATTGTTATCCAGATTATCGCCGCGAACAAAACTATTTTAGCCAGTAAGAATCCTGATTTAAATGCCGAAGATAAAATAGCCAGATAAAATGCCGCCCATATATTTGATATCAGGAAATGCAGAATTAACCCAATAACCGGATATATAATACCCGGAGAAAATGCTGCTTTGCCCAATAATCCTTTTGCGATAGAACGAAAGAGCATGCTGATATTATGAAGGTTGTGTGGTTTGGTATAAAACAATATTGCCGCGGTCGCATCCAGCAATCCGGAAATAAAACCTGCAATGGCTATGGTTTTTAGTTTTTTCAAGGTTAATCATTATTTATACTCCAACGGTCCCACAATAACTTCAAATCAGATTCCGGCAATTTTTTAGCGTCGTAATTTGCTACCAGCTGTTTCTGCCGAAACGCCTCATACAAACTTACGGCACAGGCAACAGAAATATTCAAAGATCGTATCATACCTACCTGAGGGATAATAAAATTACCATCGGCTAATGTTCTGATTTCTTCACTGACACCATCATGTTCGTTGCCAAAAATCAACGCGACGGAACTGGTAAAATCAATATTATAAAGGGAAATGGCATTTGATGAAAGATGGGTTGTCAAAATGAGAGAAAACTTTTTTCTTAATTCAGAAAAACAAACGGAAGCATCATCATATTCGTGAATTGTGAGCCATTTGGCTGCACTGCTGCTGCTCCTTGCGCCCCATTTTTTATGTTTGCCGATTTTCGTATTGAGTATGTAAATCTCCTGAATACCTACTGCATCACAGGTGCGCATAACCGCAGAAATATTGTGTGGATCGAAAACATTCTCCATTACTACCGTCAAATCAAATTGCCGGTTTGCCAGAACATTTTTTAGTCTTAGTTCTCTTTCGGGAGTCATTCAAATCAATTTTTCAAAAGCAACTTTGAAAATATGAAAAAGAGTTCATTTTAACTGTTTTTCCCCTGCAACATCGGAACGAACGAAAAGTCGTCAAATATCTCCTCACGTATATTCCCGGATTCATCTTTAAGAATTCGAAACATTTGCTGGACTCTCCCCTCACCTATGGGTACAACCATTTTACCGCCGGGTTTTAGTTGCTCTACTAATTTCCCCGGAACAGCAGGGGCAGCGGCTGTTACTATGATTTTGTCAAAAGGAGCATAGGTAGGAAGACCAAGGTACCCATCTCCATAAAAATAGTGCACTGCCGGAAAATTTCTGAGATATAAAAATTTCCTGTTTTGATCGTAAATCTGTTTCTGCCTTTCAATGGTATATACCTGCGCGCCCATCAACGCGAGTACAATAGCCTGATATCCGCTTCCGGTTCCAACTTCCAAAACCTTTTCATGATGTTTTACATCCAGGAGCTGACTTTGATACGCCACTGTGTAGGGCTGCGAAATAGTTTGTCCCTCTGCGATCGGAAAAGCGCGATCTTCATAAGCGATTTTGTCGAAAGCTGAATCAATAAAATAATGCCGCGGAATTTCCAGTATCGCCTGTAAAACGCGCTCATTTGTTATGCCTTTACTACGGATCGTCTCTACAAGTTGTTTTCTAAGACCTTTGTGCCTGTATGAATCTGCTAACACCTCCATAGCTGCAAGATAAATGAAGAATTTTTTACATTACGTCTTTTCATTTGTAACTTTTCAGCCCGATCCTCATCTCAATTAAAATAGTTTTCATGAAGTCGATTGCTTTCACCCAGCTTTCCCTGATGATGTTTCTTGAATATTTTATTTGGGGATCATGGTATGTAACGATGAGTACATATATGGCAAATGACTTGCATTCCAGCGGCGTTCAGATCGGGGCTGCTTATAGTGCACTTGCCATTGCCACGATGATTTCACCATTCATTATCGGGTTGGTAGCTGACCGTTATTTCGCAGCTCAGAAAATCATGGGCGTTCTGCATCTTTTAGGCGCTGTTCTTCTTTATCTGGCAACTACGGTAACGCTAAACGGACCTTTTTACTGGATTATTCTGATCTACTCATTACTCTATATGCCTTCAATTGCTTTGTCCAACAGCATTGCTTTTAATCAGATGAGTGACCCGGGAAAACAATTCCCGTGGATAAGGGTATTTGGAACCTTGGGATGGATAGTGGCCGGATTGGTAATTGGAAAACTTCAATGGGAAAAAAACGGCATGATTGTAAATACCTTCTATCTTGCGGCGGGTGCTTCTGCACTATTAGGTTTGATCAGCTTCTTTTTGCCAAATACACCTCCTAAAGGTGCTGTAATTTCTTCCGCTTCAAAGGCGTTGGGAACAGAAGCCTTTGTTTTGTTTAAGAACAAGTCTTATATGATTTTCTTTATTGCTGCGATTTTAGTCTGTATTCCACTGTCTTTTTATTACGGATTTGCAAACGCTTTCCTGAATGAAATTGGTATGGTGGGCGCGGCTTCGAAAATGACACTTGGCCAGATTTCTGAGGGTGTGTTTATATTGGCAATCCCTTTTCTTTTTAACCGCATCGGTGTAAAGAATATGCTGATGATGGGTATGGTGGCATGGATCCTCAGGTATATTTGTTTTGCCTATGGTAATATAGACGCCAATTTATGGATGTTATATGCCGGTATTATATTACACGGAGTTTGTTATGATTTCTTTTTTGTCACTGGTTATATGTACACAGAAAAAAAAGCAGGGGCCACAATCAAAAACGCCGCACAGGGTTTATTTACATTTGCCACTTACGGCGTAGGCATGTTTATCGGTACTTTGTTTTCCGGTTTTGTCGTTAAAAGCAATGTAACAGCTACAGGTCATGATTGGACAAAAATCTGGTACGTACCTGCATATATTGCTTTAGGTGTCCTGATTTATTTTATACTTTTCTTTAAAGAAAATAAATCTTCATCCCATCTCCGAGTTACAAAATGACTTTTATCAAATTTAAAATGAGATTATGAGAATCGCAATGTTAGGATCCGGGTTTATCGGAAGGTTTTATGCAGAATCAATTCAGGGACAACGTACCCGCGACAATATCATTTGTGTTTATTCAAGACGTGAAGAATCGGCCAAAAAATTTGCTTCCGACTATGGATGTAAATACTGGACTATAAATATGGAAGAAGCCATAGCGAATCCTGACGTGGATTTGGTATGTATATCCTTACCTAATAATCTTCATGAAGCTGCCGTTCTTTT
>DATHPV010000139.1:0-9910 GCA_035483495.1 Puia sp. | reverse complement strand
TGGCAGAAGCAAGGACCATTCGGGTACTTGCCAAAAGTTGATTTACATTATCGTGCAGTTCCCTGCCTATAATATTTCGTTCCCTTTCCTGTGCTGTAATTACTGCGCGTGTTATCTTCCTCTGTTCCTGAATCTGCAGCTCAAGTCTTTCCTGCTCCATTTCCCGCTGCATTTTACGGATTTTTGTTACATCTCTTACAATCGCCATTACTCTGTCCTCACCAAATTTTTTCACATTGGCTTCCACCTCTATAGCGGCTCCGTTTTTGTGAATCATCACGCGCTCACTCATGAAGTGTTTTCCTTTCATTACAAGATCATTCCGAATCGGCTTTTCTATATATTGCACAGGACAGAGAAGCGCTTTGATATTCATATGAAGCAGTTCCCTTTTTGTATAACCAAAAAGTTTACAGAAGCTGCCATTTACATCCGTAAAATTACCGTCGTAATCAGTTACCAGGATGGGATCTGATGCCTGTTCAAAGAGAGATCGGTATTTCTTTTCGTTCTCCCGAATTTCCCGTTGGGCGTCTTCCCTGGCAGAGAGATCTATACCTGCCCCTAACAGGCAACTTTTTCCTTCGTAAGTAACCGGAATGCCATTCAGGTGAAACAGCGATCGCTTGCCATGCTTGTCAATGATTTCCATCTCAATTTCGTTGTACCCCTCTCTATATACTTTCGACACGGCCGCATTCAGTTCATCGTGATTCTTGTTTTCAAAAAAATCAAGTGAATCCATATTACTGATCTCATCTGCACTATAGCCGGTAACCTTCTCAAAATTTCTATTCCATCGCAGGTGTCTGCCATTCTTCTCTACCAGGTAAAAAACACCCGGAAGACAGTTTATAATGAGATCGGAAAGCTCTCTTTCCTTAATTAATTGGTCTTTGATTGACAGTTTACCTAACCCTTTCACTGGAGAAATTGTTTCCAGGGAATTCATTTTACCCGAATTAGTTTTGGCACTCATTTTTTGCATTTATAAAATAAATAATCACCGAACCCATTTAGCAGATCAAAACAATTCTTTGGCGATCACCCTGATGACATAAAATGTCAAAATGACGGGTAAACCAAATATTTTTAATTTCGGGGTGCAAAATTACATCTTCTTATCATAAAATTTATATAAAACTTGATTAAAGTTAAGTTTTCCGTGGTGCCATGCCACTAAAACATGAGACTACATTCTTTAACAAATTGATTCAGAATGTGTTTTTGATCGAAACTTCGTGTCGGCCTCATGAAACAATTTAAATTTAGCATCCCGGGGACTCTTCGGTACAGGATTGAGAGCTTTTGTGAATAATTCATCTTTCTTAAAATAAATTTTCCACTGATCCGTCTATCACTTTAATTATGTGGCAGGCAGAAGCGATAAATTTCCCGATGTCCGATACAAGATCAAATTCCATCACCGCAGTTGTAAAAGCATATAGCAAACGACTGATGGGGTTCATTCGAAAGCGTGTTACCAGCGAGGCAGACGCAGAAGACATTCTCCAGGATGTCTTTTATCAACTGTTGGGAAACAAAGAACCCATTGATCAGGTTACTGCATGGCTATTTACGGTAGCAAGAAATAAAATCATAGACCGTAAAAGGAAAAAACAACCAGTTGCGCTGGATGGGCTTTTTTCTGAATCAGATGACGAAGAAATGAGTGATTGGATAGAATTGTTTTCAGATGATTCATCCAATCCGGAAACCATCTATCTGAGAAATCTTTTTCAGGAAACACTTAAGGAATCTCTGGATGAATTACCCGAGGAACAAAAACAGGCCTTTATCCTGAACGAACTTGAGGGAATTCCTTTCCATCAAATATCGGATGAAACAGGGGTTCCTGTGAACACTTTGATTTCAAGAAAGCGATATGCAGTGCTGCACTTACGTTCCAAACTTTCAGATTTGCATGACGCATTAAAAAACTATTAAAATATAACACAATGACACGTTCCAGATTTCCCCGTTTTATCATGTTTCTACTTATTTCATCCGCTCTGCTCGTCTCTCTAAGCTTTATCATCATGGCGCTTTGGAATAATATTCTGGTGGCAGTATTACATGTTTCCGTAATAAACTTCTGGCAGGCACTCGGACTTTTTGCACTATCCAAAATTTTATTTGGTGGTTTTCCAGGCAAACCAGGCTGGGGCCGTAACCGCTTTCGCAGGCATGAAATGGAAGAAATGCGAAATAAATGGTTTAATATGTCGCCGGAAGAGAAGCAAAATTTCAAACAAAACTGGAGGAATCGTTGCGGCGGACAGATGCCCGCGGGCACAGGTGCAACAGCGGGCACTCCGGAATAATTTAATGGCTATCTTGGGATCTGTGGCACTCTTTTTTATTACAGGTGAATGGATCAAATGATGGCGGTCAAAAAGTTCAAAATATTTTCCCTGCTCGTTGAAGCCTTCAAAGGATTCAGCAAGAATGATCCGTTGAGGATGGCTGGTGCTACAGCATTTTTTACCACGTTCGCACTTCCGGCCGTTCTGATTATCATCATCCAGATTTTTGGAATATTTCTCAGCCCGCGGTTTATGAGCAGAAATCTCTTCCACAATCTGACTGAATTGGTCGGCATGAATGTAGCCGGTGAATTACACAACACGTTACTTAATGTTCGCCATTTGTTCAGTAAGTGGTACGAAGCCGCACTGGGTTTTCTTTTTCTAATATTTGTGGCAACCACATTACTGAAAGTGATAAAAGATTCTCTGAATCAGTTATGGAATATACGTACCCTTCCGCATACCGGATATAAAATCAGTCTGCTCAACCGCGCGAAATCGCTCATGGTTATTCTTATTGCAGGTATGTTGTTTTTGATTGTTTTGCTTGCGGAAGGCGGATTGGATTTGGTGCGGCAAACATCATCCATTTCATTATCGGGAAATCAGTCTTCCTGGGATGTAATATTGAAACAGATCATTTCATTTATTCTGATATCTGTTTGGTTTTTTGTTTTATTCAGACTTCTGCCTGATGGCAGGCCTACAGGGAAAACACTGGTTGCAGGCGCGGTTTTTACGAGTCTGCTTTTCACAGCCGGTAAACTGTTACTCAAATGGTTGTTGACGTATACCAGTATGGAGAAAGTATACGGACCTTCCACTTCTTCTGTATTACTTTTATTATTTGTTTTCTACTCTTCTTTTATATTTTATTATGGGGCCTGTTTTACAAAAGTCTGGGCTGACTTTTATAATAGTCCGATTCAACCGTCAAAACGGGCAGAAAGCTATAAATGGCAGCGGGTGTCTGTATAAAAGCGCAGTCTTATTTCGGCTTGAATTCCATTTTAACACCAATACCCTTACCTGATTTTTTTTGCTCGGGGGTTTGGTAAATTGTCTTTGTCATGGTACCAAGGAATTTCCCGCCATATTTCAGGTAACTGATAGAATCAGATTTTTTTATAATGGTGGCTTTATCAATGTCTGCTTCAGTCGGTATTCTGTCAAGGTATTTGGTCAAATACTTTTTGGCCATGTGATGATCCACATTGGTCTTTTCTATCTGTCCCATCGGAATTTCTTTCTCAGGGAATATTTTCGAAACAGAGATCTTAGCTGTAGCTTTCTTTTTAGCGGGCACTTTTGGTTCTGCATTTGCTACCGGTGTCAATTTATCATCCGGGGCCTGAACGGATGCTTTAGATTTTTGTGCCATGGTAATATGTTTAGGTTCAGGGTAAATATAAGCTTAATTGTTCACGGATTACGTCAATCTGCCGGTGGGATGGGTCGACGGTTGACGGTTGACGGTTGACGCTTGACCGATGATCGTGTATCGTTATTCATTAACGATCGTCGATATTTTGGTATATTAGATTATTGATCTCCAAATGAGTCTTTCCAGGCCACGTTAACCAACTGCCATTAACCATTAAGCATTAACCATTTATGAAGTTATTTCGCTGGAAGGATGGAAGAAAAACACTGCCAGGTATTATACTTGGGGAAACATATTACGATGTTGCTGGTTTGAATGAAGATTATAATGAAGAGTTTTTTGAAACTGGCGGTTTAAGTCGCTTGGAGGCTTTTGTCATTAAAAACAGGTCAGGTCTTCGAAAACTGGACGAGCCGGTTGGATTTGCAAGTCCGATCGCAAGGCCATCTAAAATTGTATGTATTGGTTTGAATTACGCTGATCATGCGCGCGAAACAAAAGCGCAACCACCGCCTGAGCCCGTTATTTTTCTCAAATCCACCACTGCCCTGAGTGGGCCTTACGATCCGATCATTATTCCAAGGAATTCGAAAAAAACTGACTGGGAAGTGGAGCTGGCGGTAGTAGTGGGGAAAAAAGCTTCTTATATAAAAGAATCAGAGGCGTTGGATTATATCGCCGGTTATTGTTTACACAACGATGTTAGTGAAAGAGAATTTCAGATAGAAAGGAGTGGCACCTGGGACAAGGGCAAAGGTTGTGACAGTTTTGCGCCTTTAGGACCTTTTCTGGCTACGCCCGACGAAATTCCCGACGTAAACAATTTGCGACTTTGGCTGAACGTAAATGGCAAAAAAATGCAGGATGGAAATACGGCAGATCTGATATTTAAAATACCATTTCTCATCTCTTATATAAGTCAGTTTATGACATTACTTCCCGGCGACCTAATTTCTACCGGAACACCAGCCGGAGTAGGGCTCGGCATGAATCCTCCTGTTTATTTATCAGCCGGCGACATTGTAGAACTCGGAATCGACGGACTTGGAATTTCCCGACAGGAGCTGGTTTCCTATACCACCCAGAGTAAAAAGTGACGGAGGTTGGCCCGATTTTTTAACCAGTTACATGATCATTTTCACACTCTACACATTCCCACTTTTCGGGGATAATCATTGAGTTAATTTGGGGTTGTATTCAGGACGCATGTATTGAATGCCACTAACCTTAAACCTTTTTTATGAAATTGCAGGAAAGCAAAACCGGTTTTTATTATGTTGGCACAAATCGTGAAAATATCACAAAACTTGTCAGCATTTACAAACGCGGTTATGCTTCCGGCAGTTTAAATGACGCGCTCATGGAATTAACCACCAGGAACCGCGTTACCCCTGAAGTTATTGTATGTGAGTCACAGTTTGGATTTGCAGAAATCAGAATCTGGGCGAATTTACTTTCAAAACAAAAGCACCTGTCGGAAGTACCACTGATAATCGATGCAGACAAATTGACCGCTGCACAAAACTTCCATTTTATTCGTAAATGTTTAGTGGATGACATTTTGAATTTACAGGAATTGAGTGAATCTAAACTGGAATCGAAAATTCATTTTCTTCTGAAATTTAAAGCAAGCACAAATGAACTTGAAAAACAGCTGGTAAATCAGATCACTTCAAAAATTTCCGGATCGGTGAACGTGGTATTAAAAAGGTGTTTCGATATACTGGTTAGTTTTACGGCGCTCGTTTTCCTGACACCCATATTTTTAATCATTGGTTTGGCGATCCGAATCGAATCAAAGGGCAATATATTTTATGTATCCAAGAGAGCCGGTATGGGATATCGCATATTTAACTTTTATAAATTCCGGACTATGTTTCCCGGATCAGACAAGCGCAGAAATGAATTTGGGCATCTGAATCAATATGTGGAATCTGACGAAGTTCATTTTTTCAAATTAACAAATGATCCGCGAATAACACGAGTTGGCCGTTTTCTCCGGAATACAAGTATGGATGAGTTGCCACAACTCGTAAATGTACTATTGGGAGATATGTCGCTGGTGGGTAACCGACCATTACCTCTTTATGAAGCTGCCAACCTTACAACTGATAATTTCGCCAAACGTTTTTTAGCGCCCGCAGGTATAACAGGTCTTTGGCAAATCCAAAAAAGAGGCAGAGACAGGATGTCTTGTAAAGAAAGGATTGATCTGGATATAGCATATGCCGACAAATCAAGTCTGTTATATGACATGTGGATTGTAGCAAAAACGCCACAGGCTTTGATGCAGAAAGTAAATACGTAAATAGTTATCTTAGAAAAAAGTAACTTCTTAATGATTGCTGATTCCCCGAATAATTGTTATGCCATTATTGCTATTAAGATATTTGTAACCCCTAAGCTCCAAACCCTCCGTGCCCTTTTTTTCTGTCTTTTTATGTTCGGAACTACCTGTTCCGGCTTTTCTCAATCGTCTTTTAATGTCGATACCCTGATACAATGGGTAAACACACATCCTCGCAATGATTCTACGAGGATTCATTACATGCACCGTATCAGCTATCTCCTGAGTGAAACGGATGTAGACAAATCGTTTGCTTATTATGAGCAGGTTTCCAAATTGAGTGATTCGCTTCATTTCACCTATGGTATGAGTCTCGCGAATATTAACCTGGGTATCCTGCTTTCTTCGGCAGGAGATCTCGAAGCAAGTACAAAAGCATATTTTAAAGCTGCTGATCTGGCAAAAGCCTGTGGCGCGCGCAGACTGGAATCTGTTTCGCTTAATAATATTGGGGACAATTTTGCCATGCTGAAAAATTTTGATAAAAGCCGGCAATACGCCCTTGAAGCGATTGAAATAAATAGTTCAATTAAAGCCTGGAGAGGGGTGGCTCTGAACTATGAACTGTTAAGCCGCTGTGATCTCGAACAGGGCTTGTACGCCGAAGCTAAAATGAATCTTGACAAGGGCATGCCCTTCGCCGTTCAAACGAATGAGAATTATGTGTTATCCCAGTTTTATCTGGGTTATGGAAAATTCTATGCTGTAACTAATGAAAACGACTCTGCTAATTACTATTTCGACAAAGCTATAGCTTCAGCCAGGGAAACACCCGACATCAGAAATGAATTTCAGGCTTATCTCGCAGAGGCCAGGTATAAGAAACATATAACCGGCCGGGAAAAGACAATGCTGCTCAGAAAAGCACTTCAACTGGCTGATCAAACTCATTTTGCTGAAGGAAAATCAAAGGCTGCTGAACAACTTTCAACCGCTTACTATGAGCTAAAAAACCTTGACTCATCGATGTTCTATTACAAATTGTACAGAACTACCAGCGATTCGCTTTTCTCCGAAAATAACCGTCGTAACGTAATAGTCAACGAATCCGAATGGACGATCAAGAAAAAAGAGTTGGAAAATAATACACTTATTGAACTGACCAATGCGCAGAAAAGACAAATCGCATTCAAGGATATTCTGCTTTTTCTTACCGGAATTGGCTTTATGCTGGCCATCTTCATCACTTTCCTTTTGTATAAATCCTTTCAGGCAAAAAAATTGAAAGATGATTCACAGTATAAACAGAAGATAGCCGAAACAGAAATGCAGGCATTACAGGCGCAAATGAACCCGCACTTCTTTTTCAATAGCCTGAATAGTATTGAGAATTTCATTATGCAGAATGAGAAGAAACTCGCCTCCGATTATCTGAATAAATTTGCCCGTTTCATTCGCAGTATTCTGGACAGCAGTTACACCGACCTGATAGAACTGAACAAAGACATTGAATCACTGCAGTTGTATATTGATCTCGAGCAATTACGATTCAATAATAAATTTAGCTATTGCTGTCAGGTTGATCCGCTGATTGTGCAGGGTGATTATCATGTTCCGGCTTTACTTGTTCAACCATTTCTGGAGAATGCCATAAATCACGGAATCGGACCGAGTGAACGTACCGACCTGAAAATTTGTGTGAAAGTAAAGCTGATTAATAATATGATTCACTATATTATACAGGATAACGGAATTGGCCGCGACCAGTCAAAGATTTATAACCAGTTAAACAAACCCTTTCATAAAAGTGTGGGTATGAAACTCACACAGGACCGCATTAATATTTTTAACAGGGATAGCGGTTCGTCCTCGAACGTAAAAATTATAGATTTGTTTGATGATGAAAACGAACCGGCAGGAACCCGAATTGAATTTGCCATAAAATGTGTTTCTTATGCAAGTCCTCAAAGCCATTCTGGTAGATGATGAGTTAAACAGCCTGCAGAATCTGCAATTCAAAATAAGGGAATACTGCCCTTCAGTCCGTGTTGTTGACCAGACGCAAAATCCGGAAGAAGCCATCCGCATGATTCAGCAGCACAAACCCGATGTTATTTTTCTTGATATTGAAATGCCCAGGATGAGTGGTTTCAAAATGCTTGAGCAAATCCCGGAAGTGGATTTTGAAGTAATATTTATTACGGCTTACAACCACTATGCTATAAATGCAATCCGGATCAGTGCATTTGACTACCTGGTGAAACCGGTTGCTATAGAAGATCTTCAACAAACCGTTGATCGGCTGGGGAATTTCAAAATAAAAAAGACAAGCGAAAGAGCGAAACTCTTAAAACAAAACCTTGCTAATCCAAAGAGTCAGGAAGATCATATTGCAATTCCTACGAATGACGGACTGGAATTTATTCAGATAAAACAGATCATAAGAATTGAATCCAGCTCTAACTATTCCAAACTTGTTCTCCAGAACGGCCAGCAATTACTGGTAACCAGACAACTAAAAGATTTTGAGGAGCTGCTGCAGGACTACAGATTCTACAGGGTACATCATTCTCATCTCGTCAATTTGAATTTCATTGCGAAATATATACGCGGCGACGGAGGACAAATCAGTATGCGTAACGGAGATATGGTTGATGTTTCGCGAAGGAAAAAGGAAGTATTTCTGAAATTAATCGGTGGTTGAAGTTAAACTGCTGATTTAATAATTAAAGAAACCCCCTATTCAGAAAATTTACCAACTGAATCAGATCATTCTCATCATAATCTCTGTTACCAATCGAGTTGAAGAAATCATCAACTTTACCCCCTTCGGGATTTAGTCCGAACAAACGTTTAATTGCAGGCCTTTTAATATTAAAAAAAGACCGGTATTCTTTATTTGGAAAGAAAATATAATATTCCGCTAAATCTACATACTTGTCCATCAGAGAACTGCTCGCACCAACCAGTCCGATGTTTCCAAGCGTCCCAAGTGTTCCTCTTACTATTTTCGTACGAATAACTTTACATAATGAATACCTTCCTTCGTCTCTTACAAGTATCTGAAATAAATCCTTGTCGTTTATAAAATAAATATGTTTGAAAAAATATGCAGTGTCATTAACATAGAATTCAATGGCCTTAAATTCTCTGTGATCAATTTCGAATATGGATTTATAATCGGATGTAATTAATAGTTTACGATCAATTTTGTCATAATTGAAAAGAAAACTGTCGTTACTTAGAATATTGTTATTTGAAGTTAGTATTCTGGCCCTGACCCAGTCGCCACCGAAATAAAGATTTTTCCCCCTGAACGGAGTCAGGCTATTGCTTACAAAAGGTTTGCTTAATTGGGCGAGGTCGGGATATACGTTTTCCTGTGCACAAACAGTGTACGAAATTGATAAACAAAGCAGCGTGCTGGTAATATATTTATTCATTACCGCTCAATCTCCCGGTTAATACAATTTACGAAAACAAAAAGAATACCTGAATGATCGGCCACGATTTTTAAGTAACACAGGATCTCAATGCTGATAATACGGAACACGCATAATAAGGTTGCGGTCTGTAATCGGATATTTCGTAATATACAGGACATTAAATCTGACCGTATTTACGATATGAAAAATGCATCTTCCCGAAGGAGCTTTGTCAAAACAACCGCAGCAGGCCTGGGTTTGCTTTCCATGCCGTCTTTTCTTTCTGCAAAAACAAATCCTGCAAAAAAGATAAAAATAGTTTGCGTAGGTGGTCATCCCGATGATCCTGAAAGTGGCTGTGGCGGAACCCTGGCTAAATTTACACCTGCAGGTCATGATGTTACCATCATTTACCTTACCCGGGGAGAGGCTGGCATACCAGGGAAATCACATTCAGATGCAGCTGATACCAGAACCAAAGAATCACTGGAAGCCTGCAAAATAC
>DATHPV010000138.1:0-2176 GCA_035483495.1 Puia sp. | reverse complement strand
TTTGAACAGCTGATTGAACCCGAGTGACTGATTATTCATGGAATTATATAACTTCTGCAGGTTTGTAAGATTTTTAAAGGGTATGGTGATATCAGTCTTGAATTCCTTCTGTTCCATATTCAGTTTCAGATGAACGGATCCGTCTTTGGTCAGAGCCTTGTCTTCCGCCGAAACATTTTTTGCAGTATCCAGCAGGCTCTTCATCATAACCGTAGTATCAATATTTCTGGAAGGCATTTGTTTATCCATCTCATCCTTTCCCAAGTAGCTTTCCATGGCTTTAAGCAACTGACTCATATCAGTATGAATTGAATATACTCCCGATCCGTCGGAATGCACGTCGATATCTTCATTGATCTCAAAACACCCCGCCAGTAGAACCATACTTGCTATGGTGAAAAAGTATTTCAGTTTTTTCATAAAAAAATATTAATAAGCAAGGTACATGTTTACCTCAATTCCAATTGATATAACACGCTAAAACTTTGTGAAGCGCCTGGTTCTAATTTGATAAGACCAAGGCCATTGTTAAAAGAGTCGGGAGCTGAGCTCAGGTTCTCAATTGCGATTGTTCTTCGATCGTCCGGCGTATAAATCTGGAGATAGGGATAGTTAACATCCGGATAAATACTGAGGCGTAGTCCGTTAGACGGGTTTTCCAGTGTGGCTGCCGCAGATTTAGAATTCGGTTCGAGTAAAAAACAATGGTCAAAACTTTCTTCACCTATCAGCCTGGGCGAAAGAAATTTTTCCGTTTCAATAATATGTCCCAGCGGAATAAGTTTTTCGTCAAAAGCCAGGTTTTTTCTGGAGTGAAAAAATAACAGCCAGTCGTTGACCCTGCCTTCCAAACTGAAATATGGATGCCATCCATCGGCCATGGGTATGCGCCCGGGAGAAAGATTTTTTACGTTGGTCTCCAGTATTAGACCCCCGCCTTTTTTTAATGTATATTTTACTTTTGTTAAATATTCGAAAGGATAGGCAGGATTTTCTTTTTTGTAGTGATATTCAAGTGATATAAATGCCTGATCCTCCTGTATTTTTTTTTCGAGAACGGTAAAGGGTTTGTCAGAAAGAATGCCATGTATTGAAGAACCGTCGCTAAATTTGTCCGGAAATTCAAAGGAGCTGCCTTCAAATTTATATTTGCCCTCTGAAATCCGGCAGACAAAAGGAGAAAGTTTGGCGCTTTTAAATGACTTTGTGAGATTTTTTTTCAGGTCAGTAAGATTATTATAATTATCTATAACCTGGATTCTCCGGTTTCCTAAAGGAATGGAAAATTCATGTAAAAGGGCACCTGCTTCAGGCAGGATCCTCACCTGGATGCCGGTTGTGCAATCAGTGATCTGTAAAAGGTCCAGGTCTTCATCCCTTTCGCGGGTTATGGTAAAAGACATTTGTAACGTGTTTAATTTCGAAGAATGATGATGGATATTGAAAGGCAATTTCAACAATATTTCGGAAATCAGTGCCGGATAACTGCTGCGCCCGGCCGGGTTAATCTGATAGGTGAACATACTGATTATAATCAGGGTTTTGTTCTTCCGGCAGCCATTGACAGAAATATTCACATTGCATTTGCCTCCAACAGGGATCTGAAATTGAATTTGGTTGCTCCCACACTGGAAGAGAATTTTTCATTTTCACTCAACGAAATGTGCCCGGTAAAAGGATGGCCTACTTATGTTCTGGGTATGATTCATATGATTATGCCAGAGAAAAAACTGCCACATGGGATGGATTTTCTCATTACAGGGAACATACCTGTGGGTGCCGGTATGAGTTCGTCAGCGGCTCTTTGTTCTGCGATTGGTCTTGCCCTCAACGATTTTTTCCAATTGGGATTGACGAAAATGGAAATCGCTCTGGCTGCACAGAAAACGGAACATCAGTATGCAGGTGTCAGATGTGGAATTATGGATCCTTTCGCAAGTCTGCATGGCAAAGCCGGCCATCTGATGAAACTTGATTGCCGTAGCCTGGAATATGAATACATTCCATTTTACTTTCCTGACATACGGATCATCCTGGTTAATTCCATGGTCAGTCATTCTCTTGCATCTTCGGAATATAACCTGCGTCGCCAGCAATGTGAGAAAGGTGTTGCCATATTACAGAAATACGATTCCGGAGTTAACTCACTGCGTGATCTGAGTCCGGCACTTCTGGA
>DATHPV010000137.1:0-2845 GCA_035483495.1 Puia sp. | reverse complement strand
GAGAATTACCGCCATCAATAATAATATCTCCCGGCGATACCAAAGGAAGTAATGAATTAATAACATCATCTACCGGTTTACCGGCAGGAACCAGCATCATTATTTTTCGTGGCTGCTGAAGCTTTTGCACCATTTCAGCTAGCGTGTTTACGCCTTTGACCTGCGTACCGGCTGTAGCTGATGTCTCTAATAATTTCGCTTTTTCGGGATCAAGGTCAAACCCAATGGCTTTGAATCCATGGTCAGCCATATTAAGAAGAAGATTTCTTCCCATGGTTCCCAGCCCGATCATTCCAAAATCGAATAAGTTGTTTTCCATACAATAAAAATGAGGGTAAAATTAGGTATTTTGAAATATAGTTTCCGTTATTGAATTTGATATTGGAGATGGTCGCGACAGGGTTCTGTTAAGTTTGTTACAGTATGAGGTCGGGTTGCAAAAATTAAATCCTATTCGCGGTGAATCGAAAACATTTTTGCCAATCTGAAATGCACCGAATGAAACTATACGGGCGTTAACTATTTGGATGTGGTTTACCGTGATGGCACGTCATGCATTCCACGGCGGGAACAGTTTCACCCTGGTCATTTTTGTTGTAGCTAAAAAATTTCTTATTGATCTTCGAAGACATTTTCATCATTTTCCTGGCAATGTTTTTTTCGGGCTTATCATCACTGGCAAAATCAGGGTGGTGGTTGGCAGTATCTTTAGAAGGTGCGTGACAAAAATTACAATGCACGCCAAGTGCTTCTTTAAATTTATCCATCACCTTGTCCAGTTGTTCAGGACTGATATCTTTTGGAAGAACTTTCAGGTTCTTGAATTTATGATCTTCCGGTGGTTTTGTTGCAGCGATACCAAATACAATAAAAAGACTTACCAATAAAATAACCAGTGACTTTTTATTAAAGTTCATACAACTGAATTTGCTCTCAATCTAAGAATATTCTCTCAGATCCTGCACGTTTTTCGTTTATTTTACAGTTCCCAATATGAAAAAAAAGGCAGCGATAGGTTTTATTTTTATCACATTACTGATTGATGTAATAGGCTGGGGCCTTATCATTCCGGTAATGCCTGAACTTATTGCCGGCATGAAACACATACCAGTAAACCTGGCAAGCAGAGACGGAGGCTGGCTATTATTTGTTTACGCGTTTATGCAATTTGTATTTGCCCCTATTCTGGGAAATTTAAGTGATCAGTATGGAAGGAGACCGATTCTCTTATTTTCTTTATTTGGTTTTGGAGTTGATTATATTTTTATGGGATTTGCTCCCAGTTTTGGCTGGTTATTTCTGGGCAGAATAATTTCCGGAATTACCGGAGCAAGTTTTACAACGGCATCAGCATATATAGCAGATATCAGTAACGCGGAGACAAGAGCAAAAAACTTTGGCCTTGTAGGTGCAGCATTCGGTCTGGGATTTATTATCGGTCCGGCGATCGGCGGTTTGCTCACGGGATGGGGTATACGAGCACCATTTTATGCAGCGGCCACACTTAGTTTACTCAACTGGTTATACGGATATTTTGTTCTTCCAGAATCACTTTCAAAAGAGAATCGCCGGCGATTTGAGTGGAAACGGGCAAACCCGATGGGTTCACTTCTGCATCTTAAAAAATATCCGGCCGTGGCAGGTTTAATTTTAGCATTAACACTGGTGTATCTCGGATCGCATGCAGTCCAGAGTAACTGGAGTTATTTTACAGCGTATCGATTTCAGTGGACACCTAAAACCATCGGTATTTCACTTGCTGTTGTCGGTGTTTTAGTTGCTTCCGTGCAAGCTGGCCTTATACGATTGATCACGCCGATAATCGGCAATGAACGAAGTATTTATTTCGGCCTGTTGTTATATGCGATTGGCATGTTTCTTTTTGCAATAGCCAGCGAAAGCTGGATGATGTTTGTGTTTTTAATTCCATATTGTCTTGGAGGCATATCCGGACCAGCATTACAAGCGACTATATCAGGACATGTTCCTCGAAATTCACAGGGTGAATTGCAGGGTTCTCTTACGAGTTTGATGAGCGCTACCTCGATACTCGGCCCGTTAATTATGACGAACCTGTTTAGTTATTTTACATCCGACCGGGCACCATTCCTGTTTCCGGGTGCTCCCTTTGTTTTGGGGGGTATATTGATGTTAGCGAGTAGTATAGCAGCATATAAATCTTTGAAGCAAAGTTGATATTTGACTTTTTTGATGTATATTTGCACTGTCTTAAGTTGATCAGCATTTAGTAAGTGAACAAACATTCTGCTACGCATTCCTCAGTACGGTTAGTTAGTCGCCTTTACTTCAGCTTTCAGTCAGCTTGTATTTTTATCATTTAATTTTTTATTTAAGTATGAACATTTATGTTTCAAATTTAAGCTTCAACGTAACCGACGAAGACTTAAACGAGTATTTTGCAGAGTACGGTGAAGTTTCATCTGCTAAAGTAATTCTTGACAAATTCACTCAAAAATCACGTGGATTTGCATTTGTTGAAATGGCAGACGATGAAGCTGCTAAGAAAGCAATCTCCGAATTGGATGGCGCTTCAGTTGATGGCAGGACCATCAACGTATCAGTAGCTAAACCGCGTGAAGAACGTACTGGCGGAGCCGGTGGCGGAAACAGAAGCGGTGGTGGTGGTAATTTCCAGAAAAGAAATAACTACAGCAATAGCAGATATTAATCGCTTTAATTGAAATAGTCCCGGCTCAGCCGGGACTATTCTTTTTAACAGGACTTTAATAAACCTGCTACTTCCAATTACCCTTATGCCATCTATAACCTTTGCTTCCGTTTTCCCAGTATCCGGGATTCCAGGAACGACCCGCTTTGGCATGCT
>DATHPV010000136.1:0-7745 GCA_035483495.1 Puia sp. | reverse complement strand
CTTGGCGCCCGCTGGGTGCAGGAACATTTCCTTACTCATGGTGATCAGGAAACCAAGAGTTATTACGGTTCCATGAATACGGTAAACCTGAATGTTGGTTATCACAATGAGCACCACGATTTTCCTTCAGTGCCCTGGAATAAACTGCCACAGATCAAAAAATTCGCTGGTAGTTATTACGACTCCCTGGGCCACCATACGTCGTATACCATTCTGCTTTTTAAATTTCTGTTCGACAGAAATTTGTCTGTTTATTCCCGGATGGCGCGTGATAATCGCGGGGGGAAACTGAAGGGCAAGACTACGGAGAAAGTTTCGTTGACCGTTGATCGTTGATCATTGGCCGTTGACCGTGGCCGTTAGCCATTGGCGGGTAATATTTTCACACTCTCACGTTCTCACACTCTCACACTTGTTTTGCTTTGAGCTTTACGCTTTAGCCATTAAGCTTTAGGCTTTAAGCGTTATGCTTTATGCTTTACGCTTTATGCTTTATGCATTACGCTTTACGCATTAAGCTTTAGGCTTAAGAGTGGAAACGCGATTTTAAACCAGGAAGAATATTTTTCCGGATGGTATTTGAGATCATGCTCGATGTCCTCCATCGTTCGAAAACAGAAATCCTTTACTTCTTTTTGATCGGGGTTCAGTTGTCCACTATATGTACCTGTATAAACATGATCGAATTCGTATTCAGTGAGACCGTTGTCGAATTCCGTACGATAGATAAAATCGAATTTTTTCACGAGGGTACTGTCTATACCCATTTCTTCTTTCAATCGTCGCTTCGCTGCGCCTTCAACATCCTCACCGGGTCGCGGATGTGAACAACATGTATTTGTCCACAATCCGGGGCTGTGATATTTTGCCATCGCACGCTGCTGCAAAAGCATTTCACCCTTTGTATTGAATATAAAAACACTGAAAGCCCTGTGTAAAAGGGCTTTCCTGTGTGCTTCCATTTTTTCTATTGTTCCCGTCTGTTCGTCCTGTTCATTTACCAGGATCACTTCTTCATGTTGCATTTTGATTCCTTCTTAACGCTGAACGCGTAACGCCAAACGCGTAACGCTTAACGCTCAACGCTTTTATTATGTAAAATAAGCAAAACGTATCATACGCAGCATTAGCATTACGCATTACGCCTTACGCCTTACGCATTACGCGTTAAGCGTTACGCGTTATGCGTTACGCGTTATGCGTTACGCGTTCAGCGTTTTAAAATTGCTGTATCTGTGATTTCAAAAGTTTGCGTGCAAAATGTATACGGCTTTTGATGGTCCCCAGAGGTTCCTGCAGCATATCCGCAATTTCGTGATACTTATACCCATCGAAGTATAGAAGAAAAGGATTCCTGAAAATTTCTGGCAATCCATGAATCGCACCCTGAATATCGCGAATACGCAGATTGCTTTCTGCATTACCCGTAATTACAGTAGACTGACTATTGTTTAATAGAAAATCGTTGGGAGAAGAATCAAATATTGTTTTCTGTTTCGCACGACGCCGGTAATTGTTTATAAAAATATTTCGCATGATCGTGTACAACCATGCTTTGATATTAGTACCGACATTGTATTTATCCTTATTGGCTATCGCCCGGTATAATGTTTCCTGAAAAAGATCTTTCGCTTCTTCGCTATCTCTGGTTAAAGTGATCGCAAACGGCTTCAAAAATTCAGCATTTGATACCAGTAATTGGTTGAATTCAAGAGCACCCATATTTCAAATAGTTTACACTATAAAGGTAAAAATAATGCCAAGACGGAATGTCAGCTTAATGACAAGCGGAGAAGACTTAACAATCAGTTTATTTGACATAGAGTCGTTTTTAGGCTGCTGTACTGTCAGAAGCATTCTTGAAAATAAATGGTGGGTGGTTTATGGTGTGTGGCCAATGGAATATAATTAACCATTCACGAAACGCCATAAAACCAAATACAAAAGCATTTGACTAAGGCCTGGACCTTAGACTCATAACGATGGGTTCAACAGAACGCCGTCGTCTAACAACCGGTTAACAATAGCAGAAATGGAAGAAGAGGCACGCAGGATATTAATGTGCCTTATGTTGTGAAGATCTGATCCTAAAAGACTTACGTATTTCTTTTTTATGAGGTATTGAGCAAGCTCTTCCTGCTTTTTCCCATAATAACCACAAAGGGACAACAGGTTTAGCTGAAAAATACAGTCCATATCGTGTAATTCATCGTAGCTGCTCTTATGAGCTCCGAAGTATAAATAGCGTTCCGGGTGGGCAATGATGGGCTGGTAACCCTTGATCTGTAGCTGAAAAAGCTTATCCTTCAAATCCATCGGCTGACGGATAAAAGAGAATTCCACCAGGACCATATTTTTATGGATGGTAAGCAGAGGAATATTTTTTTCTAAAAGTTCATCTACGTGTTCGTCCAGAAAATATTCTCCCGCTCCTCTGAATTCAATGTTCATTCCTAATTCTGCCAAACGATCCCGTACAAGCTGTGCACCATTTTCAATAATCTCGTGAGTGTTTTTATACATCTCCCATTGAATATGTGGTGTAGCAATGAATTTTCGATATCCCAGGTTATACATGGCCCGAATCATCACAATCGATGATTCCAGATCTGTCGCACCGTCGTCAATTCCGGGAATGAGGTGGTTGTGCATATCCGCCACCAGGCCGGATAAATCGGCGTGTTCATTTTCTTTTCTTTTAAATAATCCAAACATAATTTCGATGACGGATAATCCCGCACATGCGGGAATGACCGTTATGATATTTTAATGAAATACTATTTAATGAAATATTATATGAGGAATATGATCCATTTAGGACTTCGAAGAAAGCCTCTAACCGTCAACGGTTATCCGTCATCGTTTTTTGATATTCCCCATACACCATTCTGATTCCTTCTTCCAAATGAATCTTCGCCGTCCAGCCCAGCCGTTTGATTTTGGAAACATCTAACACCTTCCGGGGAGTGCCATCAGGTTTGGAAATGTCTTTTATTATTTCACCCTTAAAACCTGTAATAACCGCTATTAGTTTTGACAATTCAAGGATGCTGAGCTCCTTTCCGGTTCCTACGTTGATCGGGCCGTCTTCGTTATAATTTTCCATCAGGAATAGGCAGGCCTCGGCGAGGTCGCTCACATACAGAAACTCTCTCATAGGTTCACCCGTGCCCCAGATAGTCACGAAAGGCTCATTAGCCATTTTTGCTTCATGAAACTTTCGTATGAGTGCAGGAAGCACATGTGAATTTTTCAGATCATAATTATCATTTGGTCCATAAAGGTTTGTGGGCATAACGGAAATAAAATTGCAACCATATTGCGCACGGTAGGCGTCGCATATTTTAATACCCGCAATTTTTGCAATCGCATAAGGCTCGTTGGTTTGCTCCAGAAGTCCTGTCAAAAGATATTCTTCTTTCAAAGGCTGCTGAGCCATTTTCGGATAAATGCAGGATGAACCGAGAAACATCAGTTTTTTTACTCCCGATTTCCATGAGGCATGAATGATATTTGTTTCAATCATCAGATTTTCATAAATAAAATCTGCCCGGAATGTATCGTTAGCCAGAATACCTCCTACTTTGGCTGCAGCAAGAAAAACATAATCTGGTTTTTCCTTATCAAAAAAAGAATTCACTTCTGTCTGGTTCCGAAGATCCAGCTCCTTCGAAGTTCTATATATCAGATTATCAAATCCTTCCTGCTCCAGTTTATTCTTTATGGCAGAACCCACCATACCCCGATGACCCGCGATGTATATTTTGTCTTTCTTATTCATGAAATTTCTTTTAAGTTTAAAGCCCAATGCCTAAGGCCCAAAACTTTTTGCATAAATTAATTATTTACTGCATGTCTCGCAAATAACTCTCACACTCTCACACTTGTTTTTAGTTATTCATGCTGATTCTTAATCTCGAAGCCCGAATCTTTGAGAACCTTTTCTTTTCTGAAAAGATGTACGTCGGCAAGTACCATTTCTTTAACCAGGGCGGGCAAATCGTATTTGGGTTCCCAGCCCAGTTTTGATTTAGCTTTTGTGGCATCACCAATTAAAAGCTCTACTTCGGTAGGACGATAATATTTAGGATCCACGGCGACAACTATCTTTCCGATAGTTACCTGGAAATCGGGATTGCTGCATGATACTACTTCGGCATGTTCTTTCTCATCTTTTCCCTTGAATGCAAGTTCAATACCGATTTCAGCAAACGCCATTTTTACAAAATCGCGAACGGTAGTCGTTACACCGGTTGCGATGACGAAATCCTCCGGTTCTTCCTGTTGAAGGATCATCCACATTGCCTCCACATAATCCTTTGCATGGCCCCAGTCACGACGCGCGTCCAGATTTCCCAGAAAAAGTTTCTCGTGTAATCCCAAACCTATCTTTGCTACCGCACGTGTAATTTTTCTCGTCACAAATGTTTCTCCACGAAGGGGAGATTCGTGGTTGAAAAGAATCCCGTTGGCTGCAAACATGTTGTACGCTTCCCGGTAGTTAACAATCATCCAGTAAGCATAAAGTTTAGCCACGGCATAAGGCGACCGCGGATAAAACGGAGTGGTCTCCGACTGAGGAACGGCCTGAACCAGTCCATACAATTCAGAGGTTGACGCCTGATAGATTTTTGTTTTTTTAACGAGTCCGAGCAGTCTAACTGCCTCCAGTATCCGCAGTGTACCTATTCCGTCAGCGTTGGCGGTATACTCCGGCGTTTCAAAACTAACATGCACATGGCTCATGGCGCCAAGATTATAAATCTCGTCCGGTTTCGTTTCCTGAATAATACGTATCAGGTTGGTGCTGTCTGTCAAATCCCCGTAGTGTAGCCGAAAATGTACATGTTTTTCATGCGGATCCTGGTAGAGATGATCTATACGGTCGGTATTAAAAAGTGAACTTCTCCTTTTTACACCGTGCACTTCGTATCCCTTATCCAACAGCAGTTCACTGAGGTAAGCTCCATCCTGTCCTGTAACACCTGTAATCAGTGCAACTTTTGCCATAGTTATTTCTTTAAGAACTGCATAATCTTACGCAGTGGTTTCAAATATAATGTAAAAAAATAAGGCTTTAAATCGTTCATACGCCATGCTTCCCGATCTTCCCGGTTTGCCCGAATTCTGTTTTTTACCGAAGCATTGCTGATGCCGCCGCTTCTCATATTTACCATCACACCCGGTACATAAACTGCCTTCATCTTGTGTTTTACCAAAACTCGCAGCATCATTTCATAATCAGCAGCAGTCTTCAAACTGGTTCTGAATAACCCCACTTTATCATATACTTGTTTTCTTACGAAAAAAGTGGGATGCGGAGGCATCCATCCCCAGTGAAAAGAATCGGAAACATGTTGTTTTGATTTCCAGGTTCTTTTCACGTGTGCACCCTCCAGCGCATCCATGTATTGAAGATCCGCATAACAAGCCTGAACAGACGAATCCGCAAAAGCTTCTGCAACGCGCGAAATTACAGTTGAATTGGCGTAAACATCATCTGAATTTAAAATTCCTATAATATCGCCGGTCGATTCGCGGATGCCTTTGTTCATCGCATCGTATATCCCGTCGTCCTTTTCCGAAATAAAGTGCGACAAATGAGGAAATGACTGAACAATTTTTAATGTATCATCAGTCGATAATCCATCAACTACAATATGCTCTATAAGCGGATAGTCCTGCTTCTCCACGGACCGCATGGTTTCCGCCACCGTTTTGGCGCTGTTGAACGTTGCAGTTATTATCGTTACCAGCGTTTGATGCACTTCACTGTTTATGGGTTATGGATTATGAGTTATGGGTTGTAGGAAAAAATATCGAAGCCCATAACCCATAACCCATAACCCGATTTAACGTGTTATAATGCAATTTTCGAGAACAAGCATATCCATACTCGTCCTTAAAAAACAATCAAGTGCCTGTTCGGGCGAGTTAACGATTGGCTCGTTTTCATTAAATGATGTATTGAGCAGGATTGGTATGCCCGTTTTTTTTCTGAATGTTTCAATGAGCTGATAATATCGGGGAGCCGTGTCGCGATCTACCGATTGCAATCTTCCGGTTCCGTCTACATGAGTAACTGCAGGAATAAGTAACCGCTTCTCCTCCCGGATGGGAAATACTTTTTCCATAAACGGCACATCATCATTCACTTCAAAATATTCATTTACATATTCTTTTAAAATGGACGGTGCAAAGGGCCGAAAACTTTCCCTTCTTTTTATTTTTGAATTCAAAAGATCTTTGGCATCAGCGCGGCGTGGATCGGCGATGATCGAGCGCGCTCCGAGTGCACGCGGACCAAATTCAGCGCGTCCGTTGAACCAGCCAACTACCCCTCCGTCAACCAGACGATCGGTGATGATTTCATAAATTTCATTTTCAGGATACCTGGTATATTCAATGCCACGTGATTTCAGAAATATCTCAATTTCTTCATTGCTGAAACGGCTACCGGTAAATGCTGAATAAACTGCCGGCTGCCTGGGTTGTCTTAGTATCTGATTGTAAACGTAGAGGGCGGACCCCATAGAAATACCCGCATCATGGCCAGCTGAGGGTATATAAATATTCCTGAATTCAGTATTTCTTGTAAGCTTTCCATTGGCCACTGAATTTTGTGCCACACCGCCTGCAATGCAAATATTCTTCATTCCTGTTTTTTTTTGCAGGATATTCAGAATATGAAAGATGAGCATTTCAGTAATCCTCTGTACAGACGCACCCAAATCCTTATGGTATTGGGTTAATGGCTCATCTTTTTTTCTTTCTGCTCCGAATTGTTTCACCATATATGATGAATATAAAGGAGCTACTACTGGCACATGATCAACGCCGTAAGAAATGATTCCGCTTTTGGCAGATATGAAATATTTTGGGTTGAGGTGAAATAAACCGTTTTTATCGAATATTAATACATCCTTTAACTTCTCTGTATATTTTGGTTCGCCGTAGGGTGCGAGGCCCATCACTTTATATTCATCACCATAATGAGGGAATCCCAACAATTGAGTGAAAGCAGTATAAAACAATCCCACACTGTCCGGGAAATCTACCGAATCCAGTACTTCCATCTGGTTTCCGTGGCCGATAGCTGTCATCGTCGTTGTAAAATCACCTGAACCATCTATAGATAAAATGGCGGACTCCTGAAAAGGCGAAGCAAAAAAAGCAGACGCAAGATGACTGCGGTGATGTTCTATATTGTGAATCCTCGATTTGATATTTTTTTCATCTATCGCCGGATCGAGGATTTTAAATTCCGTTTCCAGTGACGAAACTTTTTTTGCATTGGAGAACCGGTCTTTTACCGCGCGAAATCCGCCGCCCGGATTCTTCATTAAATATAAAATTTTCCGGGCCAGTTTTGCATATGGATCACGGCCTATTGCAATATGATCAACTTCGTGTAATGAGATACCAGCCTCCCGAAGACAAAATTCAATCGCCAGCGAAGGGAAACCAGCCCAGTGCTTAACACGTCGAAATCTTTCTTCCTCCGTCGCCGCGATCAGTATACCATCTTTAAATATCGCTGCAGATGAATCGGCGTGATAAGCGTTTATTCCAAGAATAATCATTCTTAATTTTTGTTAGCCCCTGTAAGCTTTAAGCCTAACGCGTAAAGCCTGACGCTTAAAGCTGGAACAAGATTATATTGAAAAATATTTGAATCAGTCATTTATAACTGAAAATTAAAAAGCCTTAGGCGTTAAGCGTTAAGCGTTAGGCGTTAAGCGTTA
>DATHPV010000135.1:0-3065 GCA_035483495.1 Puia sp. | reverse complement strand
CCTAAAGCCTAAAGCTTAAAGCTTAAAGCCTAAGACTTCCTTAAGCCTAAAGCCTGATTGAAACAATATTCAACTACCGTAGACAGCAGCTACGAATCTAAAAAGAGGTTTTAGGCTTTAAGCTTTGAGTTTTAGGCTTATTCAGATCTCAAACTCTGAACCGGATTAACCACAGCTGCCCTCACCGCACGATAACTTACCGTGGCTAATGCAACCAGAATAGAAACGAAACCACCAATTACGAAGATCCACCAGCTTATCGGAATTCGGAATGCATAGTCCTGAAGCCAGTTGTGCATAAAATACCAGGCAATGGGTGAAGCGATCAGAAATGCGATGGTGATGAGAACAATAAATTCTTTTGAAAATAAATACACGATACTGCCGATAGATGCGCCGAGCACTTTACGGACGCCAACTTCTTTAATGCGCTGCGCAGCCATATAAGAAGCCAGGCCATACAAACCTAAACAACCCAGAAATATGGCAATAGCTGCAAATATCTTATACATGTGAGCCAGCTGACTTTCCTGCTTATAAAAATTGGCTACCGCTTCATCCATGAAATTATACTCGAATACATAGTTCGGGAATGTTTTGTTCCATAAATTTTCAATGCTTTGAATTGCAGCCAGGCTTTGGCCAGAACTTAGTTTAACTCCAACATGCTGATAATACCGTTTTTTTGGAGCAAATAAAACCCGGGAGTACTTATCTTTAAAACCAGTGGAATTGAAATTTTTTACTACACCCACAATCGGACCGACCACGTCATGAATATCAATTTTTTTATTGATTACGTCTTCAGGATTCTTCGCGTTTAATTCCGAAAGCATTCTTTCATTGACCAACACTTCATGCGCTGTATCAGAGCTGAAATTTCTCCCCGCAACGAGGGTTAGCCCGTAAGTATTGAAATAACCGGGATCTACAAATTTCATAATGGAATATTGCTGATTATATTTCAAATCATTACCATATTTAAAATCGTACCAGTTGTTATCATCCGTTGCAGGTGGCGCGGAATTGAAACTTACATTTTTCACACCCGGAATCACATGAAGGCTTGCCCGCAAATAGTCCATCTTGGCATTCGATGCACTGTCACCAGGGAATGTAATATCTGCAATATTGTCCTTATCGAATCCCATCGACTGTTTGTTGAAATAATTCATCTGCAGAATCATGATGATCGTACAAATAATGAGACCCTGTGCAATTACAAACTGAAATACAACGAGACTGCGACGCAGAGAAATTCCCTTATTGCTTTTTATACTGAGCCTGCTTTTCAAGGCTTCAATCGGATTGAAACCTGACAATAATACGGACGGATAAAATCCGGCAAGTATGGTCACAGCAACAATGAGAGCAAGGAAAAACAAAATCATTTCTTTGCTGAACATAACACTTGCGGACAACGGCATGTCAAGGATTTTTCCAACACGCGGAATGGCGAAAGCGGCAATGACCATCGCAAATACAACGGCGATCATGACCAGCAAAAATGTTTCGGCCAAAAATTGCCACCTGAGTTGCCATTTCCCCGAACCCAATACTTTTCTGATACCCACTTCCTTCGCACGGTTAACTGCCTGCGCGGTAGCAAGGTTGATGAAATTAACGCAGGCGATGATGAGTATAAACGCGGCGATCATCCATAGAATTCTCAGCGAAGATTTGGCAATGGTTCTTCCAAGAAAATTATTAAGATGACTGTGTGCGTCATAATAGTGAATTTCGCTCAGCGACTGCACAACAATTTCGTCCTTATCATCCGCAGGTCTGTATTTTTTAAATTCTGCTCTGAGTCTCGGATCAAAACTTGCAGCAGTTGCTCCCGGTGGAAGCATTAAATACATATCATGGCTGTCCGAAGAGCTTCCCCAATCCGTATTTTTATCCATACCGAGCACTGCATATGGCAGAACAATCTTAAACTGGAAATCTGTGTTAGGTGGAACGTTGTCTAGTATGCCCGTCACTTTTACCAGCAATTGATTGTCGATTTTAAGGGTCTTTCCCAGTGCATTCTTCCAGTCTCCATAATATTTTTCGGCGATTTCCTTAGTAAGTACTGCTGAGTTCTTATCTGATAGCGAACTTGCAGGGCTGCCAGCCAGCCATTTGAAATCAAACATGTCAAAGAATGCAGGCTCTACGGCAAACATTCCTTTCTTCTCCTTAAATTTCTTCTCCACTTTGTTGCTTTGATCCATCACCAGGATCTGATCATCACCAAAAGAAAAGATCCCCGAAGATTTTTTTACATCGGGAAAATCTTTTTTTATAATAGTAGGTAATGGAAATGGTGCCGCTGATCCATAAAATATTCCATTTTCTCCGGGATGATGGTATTCCATCAACACCCTGAACAACTGGTCTTTGTTCTTATGGAAATCATCAAAACTTGTCTCAAACCGAATGATCACGGCAATGAGAATGCACACCGCGATGCCGGCTGCCAGTCCCGCGATATTAAAAATGCTGTAGTTCTTATATCTGAATAAATTCCTGATCGCAGATTTGAATTGATTTAAAAACATGTTGATATATTTTTAATGAACAATATTGACGGTTGATCCCGCACGTGCGGGAACGGTTGACGGATAATATTTGACGGTTGATCCCGCACGTGCGGGAACGGTTGGCCGAAGCACTTCCACACTCTCACACTCTCACACTAGCTTTAAGCTTTAAGCTTTCGGCTTTAAGCCGTCTTCGTTCATTCTGAACGAAGACTAGTGACCGGATTCGCAATAGCCGCTTTCACAGATTTAAAACTGATCGTTATCAGGGTAATAAAGATGATAGACAGTCCCGATATGATAAATATATCTGCACTCATCGGAATCCTGTAAGCAAATCCTGCCAGCCATTTATTCATTGCCCACCATACGATCGGAAATGCGATAACTACTGCAGCTAATACCAGCTTCAGAAAATCTCCGGATAACATCATAAGTATGCTGCTTATAGATGCGCCGACTACTTTTCGAATGCCAATTTCTTTTTGTCTTCTCTGCGCGGTAAATGCAGCAAGACCAAATAATCCCAGACAGGAA
>DATHPV010000134.1:0-6977 GCA_035483495.1 Puia sp. | reverse complement strand
CCATTTGCTTCCATGACTTTTCTACATCTCGGACAGGATAACCATGGGCCTCCTCTAACCTCGTCTCCACCAATATGAATATACTGCGAAGGGAAAAGTTTTATTACTTCCTTGAGAATATTTTCCAGAAAAATATAGGTTGAATCATATCCCACACAGAAATTATGTTGCAAATCGCCGGGATAGCCACATGGTATTAGCAAAGGGGTTTTGTTATTCAGGCAATTGTATTCGGGATATGCAACCAGGGCGGCTGTGCAATGCCCAGGCATTTCGATTTCGGGGATGATTTCAATAAATCTCTCCTTTGCATAATGAATGATATCTTTTATTTCCTCTTGTGTATAATAACCGCCATATATCGCGGGTTCATCTTTCCCCGTGGGCGCGGCAATCGTCATGGGAATATTTTTCCTGTCGGCTCGCCACGCACCTATAGAAGTTAATTTTGGATATTGTTTTATTTCGATCCGCCATCCGTGACTGTCGGTCAAGTGCCAGTGGAAAACATTGATTTTATAACTTGCCAGAATATCCAGATATTTTTTTATAAAAGTAGCCGTGAAGAAATGACGGCTTACATCTAAATTCATACCCCGAAACCTGAAACGTGGATAGTCCAGAATGTAGGCACAGGGAATTTGCCAGTTTAGATTATTATTGGCATGTGTGCTGTAAAATTCCACTGGCAGCAGTTGCTTTATAGTTTCGAATGCATAAAAAATCCCGGCTAAACCGATCGCGGATAAATGAATTTGATTTTCGTTGATATCTGCGATATATCCCTCACCACTTTTAACAGATGAATCGGTGTTTAATTCAACAAACAGGACATTGACGCTATCTGCAGCAGATTTTTTTTTAGAAAACGTTAGTGTGATACCGGAAGCGAGATTAAAACTGGCAATAAATGGTTTAATGATGGCGGCGAAACCGTTCGTATCCCCGGTAAATACGATCCTGGTATTTTTATTTAGATAAAAAAAGCTTTTTTTTTCAACTATCTGTACTGGTTCAGGAATGATGTGAATTGTTGAAGCACCTGTTTTTCCTTCAATCAGTAACGTAATAAAAAATGTCAACAAGACTTTCATAGCATTTTTTCGTGATTCCCGATGAATTAAAAGGCCGGAGTTGCTGCTAGACAACCCGGCCGTGTTATACCACTACCTGAAATAACAACAGTCTATTTTGAATTCCACCAGACTTTAGTACTCGCCTTATCAGGTCCATTTAATAAAGGCAGAGCAGCCTGAACTGCCGCACCGTTGGTCTGGTATTCGTAAGCAACCCAAGTTATTCTTCTTATAATATCAGTTGTTCCCACGTCAGGATTGTCAGATTGAAGTACTGGGTATAATATTGGAAAACCTGTTCTTCTAAGCTCTGCCCATGCTTCTATACCATCGGGAAAAAGCGCGAGCCACTTTTGAGTTATTATTTGCTGACGCTGGGTTGCAGGATCGGCAGCAAATTTTACGGGCACGCTTGCTACTGCGGGTGAATTTAGATAGTCGTTCGGAGCAATAGGAGGGGATGTGTTTTGCAGATAATTTTGAATAGCGGTATTGTCGGTTATGCCCCACTGTTGCATGGAAACTGTAATACCCTGATTATAAAAATATGCTGCTGTATTTCCCATGTTCCATCCATTCAGTGCACCTTCGGCCATCAAAAAATAAGCTTCGGCTGAATACATTACATTTAGCGGAGTGGTTGCCTGTGTAGTATCGCTCCACCGGGCCGAATTAATATTTGAAAGATTGGTTCCGTTTGGACTTACTGCAAGTGGAACCACATCGGGCGGCAGACCATTTCTGACGCCATGATATTGACCATCATCCGGAGCCGGACTATAATATTGGGACATTCTCGGATCGCTATATCCCTTCAGATAGCTCTCCATTGAAGCACTCATCCTCATATTTTCCCAGGGTGCTTCTGCCGCAAGACCATTGATTGAATTAGGTCCCACATCACAAAAAGCATTATCGGCGTTTGACGTCATTACGCCACTTGTCACTGCTTTTTCTGCTTCCTGCTGGGCCAGCGTCGGATTAATCGATGAAACACGCAACGCTAATCTGAGTCTCAGTGTATTCGCGAATTTCAGCCATTTTGTAACATCCCCGTGAAATATAAGATCGTCTGTTCCGAAAGGTCGCTCTGAAGGGTCGGTAGCACTTAGAACCGTAGTGGCAGAATCCAGCAAACTGAAAAAGTTATTATAGATCGATTCCTGACTATCATAGGGAATGCTTAATAATCCGAGACCGGCCTGAGAATAGGGAATCGGACCATAAAAATCAGACTCCTGATGGAAAATATAAACTTTCCAGATCTTGGCAATGGCGTTAGCCGCGGGCTGGATATTTTCAGTTTGATCAATAACCAACTTGAGACTAGGCCAATTGACAGTGTAAGTCAGGTTCCAGGAAAATATGATTAATCCCGGATCGATCAAATAACGATCTCCTGCATAACCTCCACCATCTACAAAATATTGACTCCATAGATCAATGTATAAACTATGGATAACTTCATAATTACCGGGATCAGCATAGACACCTTCCCATTCGCTTATGGCAAATGCTTTTGGTATTGTTGCAGCAGGTAATGTGCTGAACGTAGTAGGATCCGTATTAATGCTGTCAAAATTTTTTGTACATCCGGGCGCAAACAATAAAACAAAAAGTACGCCCGGTATTATCAGTGTATGTGAATTCATTTTTTTTCTCGCGTTCATAACGTAAAATTTTTCAATTAAAAATTCAGTTTAAGATAAAGGCCATAACTGCGGGTGCTGGGTACTGAGGTATACTCAAGACCCTGATTGTTGCCAGTACTTAGTGCTGATTCCGGATCGAAGCCATACGCATTATTTTTAAAGAAAAATAGATTTCTTCCCAGAAGTGTTAAGGTTGCTCCCTTAATAAATGATCCATTGATGATTTTAGAAAAATTATAACTGATACTTGCTTCTCTCAATCTGATATTTGTTGCATCGTATGTAAAAGCTTCACCTACCAGATTATCACTTCCTACCCACCGCCAATAATCTTCAACAGATATCACTTTTGTATTTTTTGAACCATCCTGCATAACAGAATTGGGCACTATAAATCCTGTTTCCCGATTGGCAACAGTTAGTTCTGATGTTCCTTTGGAAGCCATCAGGGCCTGAGTGCCTGAAACAACAATACCACCTTTTCTCATGTCAATCAGAAATGAAACGGTCCAGTTTTTATATTGAAAAGTATTGATCATCCCGGCGGTCCATAAAGGATTAGAGTTGCCTGCATAGTGTTTTGTCTGGTCAGTCTGGACAAGAGGTTTTCCGCTTGTATCGACCAGGATTTGACCACTGCTGTTTCGCATAAAGCTCGTCGTGTAAATATCGCCGTAACTTTTCCCTTCGTCAGCCACGATACTGCCAAGCGTTTCAGGCGAAGAAAGAGGTGGAGATTTTTGCAATGAATCGAGGTAAATTATTTTGTTGCGGTTTAATCCAAAATTGAAAGTGATTGTCCAGTTAAAATTTTTCGTTTCTACAGGTTTGCCAAATAATTGAATTTCTACTCCCTGATTTTGAATATTTCCGGCATTGATTATCCTGAATGCATATCCTGAAGGATTGGGAACACCGATTTGCAGGATCTGATTAATGGTATTCGTTTTATAAAATGTAAATTCCCCCCCAAGTCTGTTTTTAAAAAAACCGAAATCTACTCCCGCTTCAAAAGATTTTGTTTGTTCAGGTTTTAAATCAGCATCATGAAGGACTCTATCGACGTACAGGAAACCTCCGTTGCCACCTGGGCCAAACGTCGGTGAGGATTTTAACTGATTAAACCCGGTACCATTACCAACGAGAGCGTATGAGGTTCTCACTTTTAAAAGTGAAATGGTTTTAGGAAGATTCAATGCATCATTCAGGATAGCCGATCCTCCTATCGAAGGGAAAAAATAAGATGCGTTATTTACAGGCAATGTGGAGTTCCAGTCATTCCGCCCGGTGACCTCAAGAAAAAGATAATTTTTATATGAAATGTTCACATCAGCGTAGATTGATTGTTTTTCCGTTCTCGATAGGGAGTTTGTTGACAAGGTTGCCAAACCATTACTCAGGGTAAAAAAGTTGGCTATTGTAAGCCCCTGGTCATTTGAATTGGTACTTTGAAAATTGAATTGTTCAAGACTTGCGCCGGCAAGTACATTCAGATGAAATGCATCTGAAAGATTTTTAGTATAGTTTAATAAAAGGTCATTATTAAATTGCCGGGTGGAGGATTTATTGACGATGTAATTTCCCTGACCCGCAAATGTAATCCAGTAGGATCCGCTGTAATCCATTTCCTGGGAATAGTCTGAATAATAATCAAGACTGGTTCGGGCCTGAATGCTAAACTCTGGTGTAATCTGATACTTCAGAGAAGCCAAGCCTAAAAAGCGATTCCTTGTGCGGTCATATAGGTTTCTATATGCACTCCAATAAGGATTTTGAAAATTAGGAGTCGGTGTGGCCCAGTAATTTTGCGAAAGCGAAAGGTCGGTGGGATTTATTGATTCATAATTCTTGATATCACTTAACCTGAGACTCCTCGGCATAGAATAAATAGTGGCCAAAGCATAGTTTCCCGCTCCTGCCATAGGCCGGTTTTCAATATCCTCTTCAATATAATTTGCCTTTAGGTCCATCGACAATTTGCTCGTCAGCTGATTTGTCTGACGCAGATTGAGATTGTTTCTTTTGTATGTGTTATTCGGCATGATGCCGGTACTGTAATTATTTGTATACGAAAAATAGGTTTGAGATTTTTCATTACCTGCCGAAAGAGAAATGGTATTGATCAGTTCGGTTCCTGTCTGGAAAAAATCTTTGATATTGTCTGGTTGAGGACTTAGTGCCTGTGTCTTGCCAGTCCAGTCCTGTACTTCCTGACCTTCCATTTTAGGTCCCCAGCTGTCAAGACTATTTGCAATAAAAACACCCCCCTGCCCCTGCCCATACACATTTTGTGATTTTGGTAATATCATTGGATTATCAAGAACAACAGAACTCGATAACTGTACTCCAACTCCCGATCCAGACCTGCCTTTTTTTGTAGTAATGAGTATTGCTCCATTAGATGCATCTGAACCATATAGAGCAGCAGCGGAAGCGCCCGTAAGTACAGTAACAGATTCTATGTCATCAGGATTAATATTCGAAATTCCGTCGCCGTTATCCCGGGTACCGGCAATGTTTGCTGTAACGTCTGTAAAAGCATTAGCAGTGTTGTCGACTCGCACACCGTCAACAACAATCAGAGGTTGATTGTTTCCGGTTATGGAACGATTTCCACGAAAAATGATTCTACTCGAACTTCCCGGACCGGCATTTGTTTTGTTAATCGTGAGGCCAGCTACTCTGCCATCAAGCGCATTCGACAAATTCAAATCTCTGGTGTTACTAAGTTCTGTACCGGGTAACGTTTGAGTTGCATACGTCAGCGATTTTTTCTGTCTGGTAACGCCAAGAGCAGTTACCACAACATTTTGCATTTCCGTAGCGGATGCTTCCAGCGTAATTTCAATAGTGCCCGCGTTGGCGGTTATTGGGACTTCCTTTGGTGAATAACCTACGGAAGAAATAATGAGAATAGAGTTTTCATCATGTACCGATAGAGAAAACCGTCCCTTGTCGTCTGTTATCGTTCCGTTGTTAGTTCCCTTTTCAATTACCGAAATACCTCCCCTGATACTAAAAGTACCATCATTGTTATGAAGGTGAATTGTGCCATTAACCAGAATTTGCTCCTTCTTTTTTTCATCACCTTCAGAAATAACAATCAGGTTGTTGTCCATTACATGGTATCGCAAATTAGTTGACTGAAAAAGTATATTGAGAACTTCTTCGATGGTTGCTTCTTTTGCATCTATACTTACGCTTTTGTTTTGCGGAACCAGGTCATCATTATAGATGAATCGATATTTTGTGGTTTGCTGTATGTATGTAATCGCATACTTAAGCTGAACATCTCTAAGTGTTATGTTGATTCTGTCTTGTGAAAATCCCTTAGAAAATGCTTGAAAGCCAGTGAAAATAAGCAGGAGTGCGGTTAATTTCATTATTATAAAGCACTTAAATAAAGCTCTCCCATTAAGGTGAAGTTTGTAGACTTGTCCTTTTTGCATAATTTTGAAATGAAAGGTTATACAAAGAGGGAACCGCTTATTTCTCAAGAGTAACGATTCCCGATTTTACTTTCTGGGGGATGTTGATAGCATCTCCCTTATTTTGGTTTTAGGTCATGGTATTTTTTTGAGTTTATTAATTATTTTGTTCCAATCCACAATTCATTATCTGTTATTTTATAGCTGAAGTGATAGGATAACTGCATAGCTTCCACCATCTGTTTTAAGGTTTCCTTTTCAACAACTCCGGAAAACCTCTTCGATTTGATTTCATTATCTGTGAAATGAATTTTAATATTAAACCAATTCTCCATTTTTGGAGCTAAATCCTCCATCGATTCGTTGTCAAACTCCAGCCTGGTTTGAAGCCATACGGTTTCAGCCAGTTTTTTTGCGGGATCAGTATGAAGTGATGTTATTGTATAAATAGCCACTCCGGGATTCAATTTTGCTTCTTTTGGAATCCCGCCGACCGGAATGATGATTTTTTCGTTTGGCTTCAGCAGAATTTTCCGATCGGGATCTTGTTTGGTTGTGATTTCAATTAATCCGCGAACAAGTGATGTTTCAATTGTTTTTTCATTCGGGTACGCTTTTACATTAAACGCCGTGCCTTTCACAGTTATCGTAATCGTACCTGTGTGAATAATAAAGGGATTTTTTTCATTCTTTACAACGTCAAAAAATGCCTCTCCGGACAAAGTCACTTCTCTTCCCTGACTTCCAAAATTTCCATTTGGATAACTTAGCTGGCTGCTTGCGTTTAACCAAACCTGCGTTCCGTCTGGCAAAACGATCTT
>DATHPV010000133.1:0-5349 GCA_035483495.1 Puia sp. | reverse complement strand
AAAATCAAACCGGGTGAACGGATCGTGGAAGCCAGCAGTGGCAATACCGGGATTTCTTTTGCGGCCATTGGTCGCGCTCTTGGCCATCCGGTTACGATTATTATGCCCGACTGGCTTAGCAGGGAAAGGACCGATATCATTAAAAGCCTGGGCGCAGAAGTCATTCTGGTTTCAAAAAAACAGGGCGGCTTTCTTGGCAGCATCGAAATGTCGTTGGATATGGCAGCCAATGATCCGAAAATATTTCTGCCCAGGCAATTTGAAAGTAGGTATAACGTCGATGCGCACTCGAACACTACGGGTCCGGAAATCTGGCAACAGCTGCAGAATATTGGCCTCGCACCGTCGGCATTCGTTGCAGGTGTGGGCACAGGGGGCACCGTTATGGGCATGAACAATTATTTCAAAAAACAAAATCCGTTCATTAAAGTTCATCCCCTTGAACCCGCCGAATCTCCGACTTTGTCTACAGGCCATAAAGTGGGATCACACAGGATACAGGGGATCTCTGATGAATTTATTCCGGCGATTGTAAAACTGGAAGAATTAAATGAAATTATCCGGGTATCCGATGGAGATTCAATTCTTATGGCTCAGAAAATGGCTGCAGAATTGGGACTGGCTGTAGGAATTTCTTCGGGAGCCAATATCATCGGCGCCATTCAGGCACAGGAAAAAATGAACACTGAAGCTGTCGTCGTAACCGTTTTATCCGACAGCAATAAAAAATACCTGAGTACGGATCTGATGCGAAATGAACCGGTGAAAGAAAATTACCGCACGCCAGGAATTGAACTGCTGGACTACACGCCCCTCAGAAGGCTGTATGAAGAATAACAGATTACCCGATCCAGCTTCTGCTGTATCCGGGATTTTCAATTTCCAATGCTTCCGTAGTTAGTTGCAATGGATGAAAAGTATCCACCATCACTGCCAGCTCTTTGGTTTCCTTCGCGCCAATACTTTTTTCAACGGTACCCGGATGCGGTCCATGGGGGATGCCTGCCGGATGAAGTGTAATCATGCCCCGCATTACAGTTTTCCGGCTCATAAAATCTCCGTCAACATAATATAAAACTTCATCACTGTCGATATTGCTGTGGTTGTAAGGAGCCGGAATAGAAAGTGGATGATAATCGAAGAGACGGGGAACAAAGCTGCAGACCACAAAATTATGGGCTTCAAAAGTTACATGCACAGGTGGCGGCTGGTGCAATCGTCCGGTGATGGGTTCAAAATTATGAATAGAGAATGTGAATGGATAACAACATCCGTCCCATCCCACAACGTCGAAAGGATGGTGTGCGTAATGCATACCATATAACATACCCTGTTTTTTTATCCTGATAAGGAAATCTCCTGACAGATCTATAGGATCCTGAATAATCGGGGTTCGGATATCACGTTCGCAATAAGGTGCATTTTCGAGCAACTGACCGTTTTTACTCAGATACTTTTTCGGATAACGGATGGGACTAAAGGATTCGACAATGAACAAACGATTGTTTTCAGTATCAAATACGATCTGGTAGGTTGTGCCGCGGGGAATTACCAGGTAATCACCATAACCGAACACTATGGAGCCATATGGAGTAATCAATTTACCTGAGCCTTCATGCACAAACACAAGCTCATCAGCATCCGCATTTTTATAGAAGTAATCGCGCAGTGATTGAACTGGTGATGCAAGAGATATTTGGCAGTCTGTATTTACAAGTATTGGTTTTCGGCTGTTGAGATAATCTTTTGCAGGTAAAATATTAAATCCCTCAAAACTTCGGTGACTGAGCATTTTTTCTTCAGCAATGCGCGGTAAAAGAGAAATGGGAATATCCGTGCCAAGAATTTCTGTGGGCGGATGGATATGGTAGAGCAGTGAATAATCACTTGAAAAACCTTCTGTGGAAAAAAGCTGCTCGGAATATAATTTCCCGTTTGACTGTCGAAATTGCGTATGGCGTTTGGCCGGGACTGAACCCGTGCGCATATAATGTGACATCGACGATGATTGAAAATTGAAAAAATAATAAAACAATAATCAGAAAAAAAATGTTCAGCCAACATGATCCATCGCGAGGGCGCTCAGCAGGAAACAGTATTTCCAACGGCGTTTATCGATCCAGTAAGTGAAGTTGCGGTGAAAGGGCATAACCTTCTTTTGAAAAAATAAAGGTAGAAAAAATTTTGAATGATGGAATTTTCAAATACATTTGTTCATCACACAGACATTTACTGAAGGCATGAGAATCGTTCAAATGTAGAACAAGTTTATATCATGCGCCCCGATCATCCTTTCAAAATATTTACTGACCAGCGTAATAATTACGTCTTCCTGCTGCAATCACTCGCAGCTATATCCTTTCCATTTCTTTTTTAGGTTATTCAATTTTTTCGCTTCTAATCTAAACCTGAATAATGAATCAGACCAATATTACGGGCCTGCGCAATGTGGGTATTAACGACGTTGAAAGAGTCGGTGGGAAAAATGCATCGCGGTGCTGACATGACCAACCGCACTGAACAAATTTTACAACCTGGTCCCGGTTTTCTTCATCAGCATGTATTTTTTTGCCGGAAGTCATTCAATGATAAGTGAATTTAAAACATATGAATAACGATTTTTTACAACTGCACGGTACAGACTATATCGAGTTTTATGTAGGCAATGCCAAACAGGCAGCTCACTATTACAAGACCGCTTTTGGTTTTCAGGGAATTGCGTATGCGGGTCCTGAGACCGGTGTTAAGGACCGGACGAGTTATGTCCTGCGCCAGCAAAAGTTGACTTTTGTTTTTACTTCAGGTCTCCGGCCGGAACATGAAATAACTCATCATGTAACCAAACATGGAGATGGGGTGAAGGCGATCGCTCTAATGGTGGGAAGCGCCTCAGAAGTCTGGAAGGAAACCACAAATCGCGGAGCGGAAAGTTTTTTTTCACCCGTTTATCTGACAGACGCAAACGGAAAGCTGGGAATGAGTGGTATTAAACTATATGGAGACTGCGTTCATTATTTTATTGAGCGAAAAGATTACGGGGGTGTATTCATGCCGGGCTACCAGCCATGGGTAACCGATTACAATCCCGCAACTACCGGTCTTCTTTACGTCGATCATTGTGTAGCCAATGTGGGCTGGAACCAGATGAACAAATGGGTAAAGTTTTATGAAGAAGCGATGGGATTTAAAAATATACTGAGTTTCGATGACAACGATATATCTACGGAATATTCGGCACTCATGAGCAAAGTCATGTCGGGTGGCAACGGTTACGTGAAATTCCCGATCAACGAACCGGCAGAAGGAAAGAAAAAATCTCAGGTGGAAGAATACCTCGAGTTCTGGGGCGGGGAAGGGGTTCAACATGTGGCGATGGCAACTAAAGATATTGTATCGACTGTTCGTGATCTCATGAGTCGCGGTGTTGAATTTTTGAAAGTGCCTTCTTCATATTATGAGACCCTGGAAGAACGGGTTGGAAAAATAGATGAAGATATTGACCCCCTGAAAGAACTTGGCATATTGGTGGATAGGGACCATGAAGGTTATTTGTTACAACTCTTTTCAAAACCAGTTCAGGACCGGCCGACTTTATTTTTTGAAATCATTCAGCGCAAAGGGGCACAGAGTTTCGGGAAGGGAAATTTTAAGGCCCTGTTCGAAGCAATCGAAAGGGAGCAGGAAAAACGGGGGAATCTATGAAACTCATTTCATTTGTATTTGAACAGCGGGAATTTGCCGGAATTCAGTTTAACGATAAAGTATTTAAACTTACCACCCTCCATAAGTTTTTGCCCAGGACCATGCGTTGTATGCTGGAAAAATGGGAAACGTATATGTCGATCGCCATACCGGCCGAAATAAATCTTAGAACTGACCCGGAACGTCAGAAACTTGGAATTCCCCTTGATCAGCTAGAATGGCTGGCACCCGTTCCCTTTCCGGGAGCGCTGCGGGATGGTTATGCTTTCCGCCAGCACGTACTAACGTCCAGGCGCAACCGCGGACTGGAAATGACACCTGCCTTCGATGAGTTCCCCATTTTTTATTTTGGTAATCAAAGAACGGTAAAAGGGCCGGGTAACATTTTATGCATGCCTGACCACCTCATGCAACTGGACTACGAACTGGAAGTGGCGGTCGTTATTTGTAAAAAAGGAAAAAATATCAGGGCGGAAGATGCCGATGATTATATAGGTGGTCTGATGATCATGAATGACTTCAGTGCACGTCAGCTCCAGATGGAAGAAATGCAACTGAGTCTCGGACCCGCCAAAGGAAAAGATTTTGCAACTGCAACAGGTCCCTGGCTTGTCACCCTGGATGAATTAAAGGCCTTTGAATCGCCCTGTAAAAAAAATCATACTGGTAAAACCTGGAGACTAAGCATGTCTGCTTCGGTAAACGGAAAAAAACTCTCTGAGGGAAAACTCTCCGATATGGACTGGACATTTGCTGAAATCATAGAACGGGCTTCCTATGGTGTCGATCTTTTTCCGGGTGATATTATTGGAAGTGGCACCGTTGGAACAGGTTGTTTGCTCGAGCTAAATGGCTCATGGAAATTAAATTCGGAAGATTACAGAGAACAATGGCTCAGGCCTGGTGATGAAATCAAATTGACAGTAGAAGGCCTTGGTGAATTATCCAACATAATCGTGAAAGATGAATCCGGTTTTTCTATCCTGGGTAATAAGAAAATAAATTCTTCCTTATGATACTACATATGTCTGAACTCTCTGCGGCGGAAAAACAACAGTGGCTTGTTTCTGCCGTTGCTCCAAGACCGATTGCGCTCGCTTCGACAGTGAGCCGACACGGACAGGTCAATCTGAGTCCATTTAGTTTTTTTAATGTTTTTTCGAGTGAACCGCCGATCCTGATATTTTCTCCGGCAAGGCGCATACGTGATGCTTCACGCAAACATACATTGATGAATATTGAAGAAGTCGGAGAGGTAGCGATTAGTATCGTTGATGCGTCCATTCTTGACCAGGCTAATATTGCCAGCGCCGACTTTCCGGAGGGAGAGAACGAATTCGAATGGGCTGGATTTACTGAATGGCCATCGGTTACGATCAGTCCGCCTTTTGTGAAAGAAAGCAGGGTAAGTATGGAATGTAAAGTAAACGAAATTATACCCATGGGCTCAAAAGGTGGCGCAGGTAACCTGATTATTTGTGAAGTTCTTGTTATGCACATCGATGAGACCATTCTGGGAACCGATCAAAAGATCTGCCCTGTAAAATTCGGGCAGATCGGGCGGCTCGGAGGTGACTGGTATTGCAGTATGGATGAATTTGTACTTTTTAAACTTCCGAAACCCTGACGATGTCATTATTCAAAGAT
>DATHPV010000132.1:0-2382 GCA_035483495.1 Puia sp. | reverse complement strand
TTTTTTGCAGCCTTTTTCTTGGGAGCAGCCTTTTTCTTGGGAGCAGCCTTCTTTTTAGGTGCCGTTTTTTTCTTTGGGGCGGCCTTTTTTTTCGCAGCTTTCTTTTTAGCGGGAGCTTTTTTTGCTGATTTTTTGGCTGCCTTCTTTTTGGGGGCTGCCTTTTTCCTGGGCACTTTTTTCTTTGACTTTGCCATGTTATTGTTTTAGGTAATTTTTCGTCTACTAATTTAATCAATCTATCCGGTAAGCTTCCAAGAGAATTTTTATGAATTCAGGAATATTTTTACCGTGAGCCGATAGCCTATAGGGAATCGAATGGAAGATTTAATAATTTTGAGTTCGGTATAAAGAGCAGAAAATTCTAAATAGGCTTCGACGGAAGAAAATCCTGCGGACTGCACTGTAGAATCCTGGCGAGCTTGTTCAGGTGTTTGATATTGTAATGAGATGGATACTTGCGGTTCTCGATTTTACCGATGAAACCTTTTGAAAGTTCAAGTTCGTCGGCAAGATCCTTTTGAGAAATACCGAGCGCCTCGCGCTTTTCTTTGACGCGGGCAATGACGTACTGATCAATCTTTGATTTCAGGGATGCATTCACGACCTCTAAATTCAAAGATTTCTGTGTTAAGCCAGGACGCCTATGGGAGAGTATTTCCTATAGGAGGGCGAACAATTTAAACCATGAAAGAAATTCCACCGGAACTGATCTGTAAAATTCTCATGAAGCGCCTCTGGGAAGAGAAATCCATGCATCAGATCGCGGTGGAACTGGGCATCTCCATCGGGAAAACCAGGCGATATTTCCAGAGAGGGCTTTTTCATTTGCAAAAAAACACGGAAAATCAGTCCGGACAGCACAAAGAACTCAACCGCATCGTCTTTTAGGTATAATTACGAGCATCGCCACCGCATCTTTACGGATTGCAAATGACAATCCAATTTTTTATATTGGAAAACCCTGAATCCACTCTATTTACCGTACCGCTTAAAAACAGTACAATGGAAAAAAGTAAACAGATGGAGCTTGAAGTCCTGGTCGCGATCAGAAACAACCCGAAAGCACCTGTGGACGAATTCTATAAAATTTTCGACTGCTGCTGGCCTGAATACAGAGAATCAATGAGCTACTTATATTGTCAGGGACTCTTCGTCATTTCAAAACACGAGACTATTCCAGGATTAAACAGGCTTGAGTTAACCCGGACGGGAAAGTCGAGAGAAACAGAACTGCTGCTAGAGCTCGAGGCAGGGCTTTCCAGAATAATTTCCATTCCTAAAAAAATAAAAAAACCCAGGACAACTGTTCAAAAAAAGGCTCCGATAAATCTCATTCAGATCTGATTGATCCGTTCGGTCGGTTCAGCCTTAAATATCACAAAGAATCGTGAATTTGTGGTTCAGTCTAAATTGTCAACAACTATTTAAGTAGTTTGGTGATGTGGAATTCAAACAATTTATAAGACTTTGCTGGACTTTTTACAGAAAAATCGCCTTTGCTTCTGCAATTCTGACATCCTGTTGCTTATATATTTTCTTCGAGTACGGGTTTGAAGTGTTTACAGCTTTATTTTGGCTAAAAACGGCGACCATCGCATTCCTCCTTAATTTTATGAACAGCTATAAGTCGAATGAATTTTATTATTATTATAACATGGGAATACCGAAGTATCTCATCTTTACTGCAGTTGCCGCATCCGATTTATCTGTGTTCATTTTATTGATATATTTTTCGGGTAAACTGATTAAATAGAATGCTTGAAGTAGATTCAGTTCAATTGTCTTTTAAAAAACGTAAAATATTATCGGATATATTTATCTCCGCGGAAAAAGGAAAAATTTCAGGGTTGCTGGGTCGCAATGGTCAGGGTAAATCGTCATTGTTTAAAATTATTTACGGAACTCAGCGTGCTGAAAAATTTGTAAGAATAAATGGTATTAAGCTCGACTATGCCTATCGAAGGCCGGAACTAATACGCTACTTGCCGCAATTTAATTTCATTCCGGGATGGATAAAATTGAAAACTGTTTTTAAGGAATTTTCGATTGAATTTACGGATTTTTCAATTTATTTTCCAGAGTATGCAAATGCTTATTTATCCAGAATTGATTCGCTATCCGGTGGTGGCAGAAGATTAGTGGAAATATATTCGCTTATTAAAAGCAAATCGGAGTTTGTTCTACTTGATGAGCCTTTCTCTCATCTGGCACCGGTTCAGATCGACATAATAAAAGATTTGCTTGTACAAGAGACCCGGACAAAAGGGTTTATAATCACTGATCACCTCTATAAAAACATTACGGAAATTTCATCATCCCTTTATGTACTGAGTAACCAAAAAACTTATTTGACAAGTTCAATGAAAGATTTGCAAACATTAG
>DATHPV010000131.1:0-3375 GCA_035483495.1 Puia sp. | reverse complement strand
TCCCATTAACGCAGCTTCATCATTTACCCTGAAGAAAGCGCCGCTCTATAGTGGCACTAATATTTCGTTTCGTCCACAGGCTGATAATCACATTTCATTAAATGCAATGATTACTTATCAGCGGGGAAATACCACATTTATTCTTCCTTATCAATACAAAGTGAATGTAAGTCCCGATCAAACCGGCAATTCCAGATCCAACCTTCAATTTCTCGGAGTTCGCATTCAAATGCCTAAATAGGCTAAACGCGTAACGCTCAAAGCTGAACGCTATTTCCGACGACTTAAAATTTTCTTATCAGTTTTAAATCCAGAAAGATTTTAGCATATTTTTTTGACTGCAAACAACTAAACTGCTCAATTGTCCCGTAAACTGCTCAATTGTCCCGCTATTTAATTTGCCTCCGCGTTAAGCGTTCAGCGTTACGCGTTAAGCGTTATTGCCCCTTCATCTTCAAACTTTCATCGTAGGTTAACTCTCTGTATCCACTGGTGGGAATATCGAATTTAGACGCGGCAACGGGATTAAGATTTATGGACGCGAGAGAATATTTGATATGGAAACTCCCTTTTTTCAGTTCGTACTCAAGCGGCAGGCCATCGAGATTTTTAAAAGATGGATCGTACGATTTATTTTCAGGTATCAAATCTCGTGTATAGTAGACCGTTATTTCGAATCCTTCAGAGGTAGACGTGGATGCCTTGGTGCAAGAATATCCCGCAATTATTTTGGATTCATTTGATTTTGTAAAATTCAAATTCAGAAATCTTCGGTTTTTCTGATTCCAGTTTTCCTCGCTCATTCTGATCAGCAACTTCTGACCATTCACTTCTTTCAATATCACACCGGATCCTGCTTTTGAATCAAAAATGGTAACAGATGAAAACTGATTGCTACTCACTTCGGCGCGGCTCAGATTCCCTTTTAAGAAATATGCAGTAGTTGAACTTATTTTTTTGCTGGAATCGTCTGCACTTGTAATCGTGGAATTATATACCAGGGTAAGGTCACCAACCCGTTTCTGAGAGTAACCGGAAATGGAAATTAACAACGATACGGTCAACAGCCATTTACTATTCATGAATTTAATTTCCATTAAAGAATAATGTCATAACCACTTCCACACTCCCATACTCCCATACTCCCATACTCCCATACTTTCTTCAGCTTTTCCCTTTTGACTGCTGGATCTTTTTCTGTGCCTCCTGCATTTGCTCAAATCGCTCCTGCCACTTGGGTTTTGTCTTGGGCTTATTCCTGTTTGCCTGTAATTTGGCAAGAATCTTATCATGATCAATGATATAGTTCTGAATAACAAATTGCAAAATCAATGTAATAAGATTTGATACCGTGTAATACCAGGTTAATGCTGCAGGCAGGCGATTAAAAAATAATAACAACATTACAGGCATGATATACGGCATGTACTTCATAGCCGGATTACTTTGATCCGGTGTCATGCTCATCCCATATAGCGAAATAAGAAAACTGGTAATTACGGCTAGTGTCGCAAACAGGCTGATATGATCTCCATAAGCCGGAATATTAAAACCAAGTTTTACAACCACATCATAAATCGATAAATCGTGTGCCCATAAAAATGGTTGTCCCCGAAGTGCAACGTTGGAGTTGAAAAAACTAAACAGGGCAAAAAATATGGGAATTTGTAACAGCGCAGGTATACATCCACCAAGAGGATTCACCCCTGCCTCACGAAATAATTTCATCTGTTCAACGCCCATTTGCTGCTGATCCCCATTTGTCTTTTTCTTGAGAATCTCTATCTCAGGCCTGAGAGCTTTCATTTTTGCTCCACTCAGATAACTACTGTAAACCAGAGGAGACGTAAGTAAACGTATAAATAATGTAAGAAGGAGAATGACGATACCATAACTGGAAACGAACTTATTAAAAAAGTTAAAGACCGGCATGATGATATAGGTGTTGATCGGACGTACAAACGAGTACATATCACGACCCAGATCCACAATACGATCCATATTAGGACCTGCCTTCTTCAATATATAGTAGTCATTGGGACCAAAATACCATTGAAAATTCAATGTGGAAGCATTGCCGGGTAATTTAGCCTGAAGTTGAACATCGGCAGTTCCAAGCATGGTTGAAGTGTCAGAAACCTCGCGAACCCAGTGTATACTACCGCCTGTAAAATTAGTTTTTAAAATAAGTGTTCTGTTGAAAAACTGTTGTACAACCGAAACCCATTGCACCGGTTTTTCAAATGACTTTTCAGGTTTGCTGGAAATATAGTCAAACTCATTGTCTGTCGAAAAACACACATTCGTCAGTCTCTTTTCATAATAAACATATACCTGTGTTTTCTTCATTTCTGAATGCCACTCGAGATTAAGATTATTTTGGGAAAATAACTGATTTACCCCGGTCGACGTCAGGTTCCAATCTACCAGATAACTATCGGGATGAAGTATATACTGATGCTCTACGGAAAGTCCGCCCGGTGTGGGTAGCGTATAACTAATGGTTTGTGTACCATCAGCTGCTCTTTCGATCTTCGCATCATTGAAATATAAATCAGAAATCTGCTGTGTCTGATTAGTGCCTGTATTGATCGGATAATTCAGCCGGTTTGCAAGGCTGGAATCAACCACCTGCACCAGGCTGCTGTCGTATAATTTATAATGTTTTAGTGTGACTTCTTTTGGCTGGCCGCCTTTATTACTGAAAACGATCTTCAATAGCTCGTTCTCGACAACAACTAATTTCTCGGTGCCACCAATGGCTTTATTAAATCCTGTGAGAGAATCGCCCGAAGCTACTTTTACTTTTACAGAATCCTGAACCACATGCAGAGCTTCCTGAACCTTCTTCACTGCTGCCAGTGAATCTGCCTCCCGAAGTCTTTGCCTTTCAAGTAGTTGATTATTTTTAGTAGCTGTAAATAAGTAAACAAACAATAACAAGCCCAAAAGAACAAAGCCAATGATCGTATTCCGGTCCATGCCCATTTTACTCTCTATTTAAGGAGTGCAAAGATAGGGGGATCTTAGTCTTTATGGGAAACGCTGCCACCTCCGCTTGAATTAACGGAACGTACAACGCCTCGTCCTTTATAACGCACGTCACTACCACCGCTTGATACCACACTCAGCTCTTTATTTACTGTCAGTTCCACATCGCTGCCACCGCTAGAATGAATAGTAGCGACATCAGTGACGAGGTCATATCCTTTTAAATTGCCGCCACCACTGGATTCCAGAGTCAGGTTCATCACTTTTCCGGTAAGTTCCACGCTGGATCCACCGGATTGATCGATATTCAAACGGTTGGCATTTAACTTTCCCTCCATATTTCCACCACCTGATAAGTCGACATGAAGATCGTCTGCCATTATT
>DATHPV010000130.1:0-3737 GCA_035483495.1 Puia sp. | reverse complement strand
TGATATTGATAAAATTTATAATGGCCATCAACAGAATGAATATTCCTACAATGCTCAAAGTCAATAGCCATTTTTTTACATCTCCATTCAGGTATAAGTCGTGTATAGGAGTAAGGTACAACTCCAGGTTTTTTTTAATATTATCACTCGCGTGCAACCCGAGCATGTGTACAAAAGGTTTCCGCAGGTCCTCGTCTTTCACTCCTGGTTGCAATTCGACATATGTCACAATATATGGATCGATCCAATCCAATCCCATGGTTCTTCCTGCTACGCTATTCAGGGGTATGAAGATTTCCGACTCCTTTTCTAATAGGCCATTTATAGTATTGTGAGGAAGAGTTTTTAAAACACCGGTTACGATATAATCCTGCTTTTTACCACTAAAATTCTCCAGCGTCAGCACCTGACCGACAACATCTTTCTTTCCAAAATATTTTATTGCTTTATTTTCTGTGATAACCATTGAATTAGTGCCACTTAATGCAGTCCCCGCGTCTCCATATAATAAAGGAAAACCAAACATTGAAAGCAATGAAGAATCGCCGGCCTGTACAGACTCCTGAAAATGATTTTCACCTTTGGAAATTATTGCACTGATGCCGTCAAATCTGTAATAATTTGAGATCAGCGATGGATATTCCTGTTTTAATGTGCTGCCAACGGCGCCTAACGTAGTAATATCTATCCCCATGTTGGGGTCTTTCCATTTACTCCGCACCAAATATTGACGATCAAGATTTTTAATATTCTGGTTCACATGATACTCTCCCCAGATGTAGCTGACGATGAGTAAAACAAATGCAAGTCCGAGCGACAAACCAAAAATGTTTACCAGCGAATAAAACTTGTGATTCACAAGATTGCGCCATGCGATTTTTAAGTATGTTTTAAGCATGTAATAGAAGTTCAAGAACTCATTTATAAAATTATGATGATCGTAAACAAAGTTACGGGCTACAATAAATACCGAATTTAGTCTTCCTCATTCATTTTATGAATTATATGTCCATTGTAAAGTTCGATCCAAGAACTTCCGCTGAGCTCGCCGCTTTAGTTGATTTCGTCTTTGTACTCTCCATTTTCCTCATGGAAATAGGGGCTTATGTACACGCGTGATACGAAAACTAATTTGCAGGTGTTTGGAGGTGTATCAGTTTGAAATTAATTGGTTAACAGGATAATAAATGCAACTCCTATCACAAACCATAAAAATCTTACAATTTTTTTATTAGGCCCGCTCTTGTCGACGTGTTTTTTATTTAAATAAGGCACAGGGTCGAAGTACGTCTGACCCCAGAATTTCTTAGGCTTACGCATATTATAAATTTAAAAATAAATAGGGGACTTTCATATCATTTCTACTCCAAAAACTTAAATTACATTAAAGCCCAAACCGATGATAAAGGAGACAATAACATTCGGACTGAGAAATATTCTAAGCAGAAAGTTATTCAGTTTAATAAATATCCTTGGTTCGGCTATAGGAATCACTTCTGCTTTCTTTATCACGATTTGGGTTATCAATGAATTTTCTTTTGATAAAAACACATTAGATTATAAAAACATTTATCTGTTAGGCTGGTCTGGCAAAGACGGCAATAACAAATGGGATGGCTCTCCCTATCAACTGAGTTCATCAGTAGTTCAAAATATACCAGAAGTAGTTTCCGCCACTAAATTCATTTCCGCGGATCAGGATCATAAAACCATTCATATACAAAACCGGGCTTTTGAATTGGAAAATGGAGTGTATGTAGACAGCAATTGGTTCCATATAATTAACTACAAAGTACAAAAAGGCTCGATTGCCGGTTTTTCCGATTTCGGTAATGGAATCGTCATTTCCGAAAGTATGGCCGATAAATATTTCGGGAAGGAAAACCCGATTGGTAAGACTGTTATCATTGACAGCAATGCTTGTCTGGTACAGGCAGTTGTTCAAGATCCGGCCACTAACAACAGTTTCAAATTCAAAGTATTTCTTCCCGCAGCACTTCATTTTAAAAAACCTACAGGACCGGGTAATCAGGATTCATGGAAAATATTCGACTGGTATACTTTTGTTCAAACGAGGCCCGGTGCTGCTTCATCTGTTGTCAGCAGAAAAATATCGGGTTTAATGGCACATGCGAATAAAGATGGTAATTCACCAAGTTTGGTCAGGCTGGATGAAATTCATTTTAATACTGATGTGCGTATTCCAGTTTTGCAGCATGGAAACAGGAACACCGTTTTTATATTCCTTTCTTTGGGTTTATTGATTCTTTTGATTTCAAGTATCAATTATATCAACTTTGTGACTGCGAGTGCCAGTCTGCGATCAAAAGAGGTTTCGGTTAAGAAAATTTGTGGCGCAGGCAGGCTGTCTCTTTTCTGGCAATTTTTATCAGAATCTTTATTCATTAATTTTCTTTCAGTTCTTATTACCATCATTTTGGTGTTATGCTTACTCCCCTATTTTAACAGATTTACAGGATACCAGTTTTCTGTTCTGTCCTTTTCATTTTGGGTAGAACTCTTCGCTATTTTCGGAATTACAACCTTGTTAATGGGCATCTATCCGTCCGTGGTATTGTCTTCCATTAGTTACCTCTCATTAAATAGTACCAGGTACACAGCCCTGAAAGGCGCTGGTTTGCGGAAAGCGCTTTTAACCTTCCAGTTTATTGTATCCATATTATTAATTGCCGGAGTTATAGTAATGGTTCGTCAGCTGAAATTTGTGAATACCGACGGACTTACATTTAACCGGTCTGAAATTGTTTCCGTACCTGTGAATTCGGAGTCCCTGAATAAGCTGGATTCCAGAAAAAAAGAAGATTTAATAAACTTATTGAGAAATCAGTTAATGCAGCATGCTGGAATTGAAAATGTAACAGTCAGCAGCCAGTCTGTAATTAACTTAAACATGTCGATGTCCGGAATTGCAAGCTGGGCCGGAAAAAAACAGAGCTTTGATCCTGCGATATATCCATTTTTTGTAGATCCGAATTTCAATACGGTTTTCAATCTTACATTATCAGAAGGAAGATGGTTTGGCAAAAACCTTCCTACAGACCGTCATAATTATATTTTAAATGAAACTTCTGTAGCCAGCTTCGGACTGTTAAAACCATATATCGGACAGCCCTTTGCCGTTTTTGGTGATACAGGCAAAATAATAGGGATAGTAAAAGACTTTCATTTCATCAATTTCTATGAGAAGATAGCGCCGCTTGTAATGATGGACCGACCTGGTTCTGGTGGTACTTTTTTTATTAAAATGAAATCAGCGAATGCCCGGAATGTAATGACTGATATTGAAAAGATTTGGAACAACACATTCCCACAGACGCCGTTTGAGTTTCAATTCCTGGATGAAAGTTTCAATCAATTATACCAGGCTGAATTAAAGAGTTTTGCGCTTATTGGCTATTTCTCTTTTATTGCTATATTACTCACCAGCATTGGACTGTACGGGCTGGTCACTTTCACTCTTCAGAAAAAAACAAAAGAAATTGGAATCCGAAAAGTGCTGGGCGCATCGGTAAAGAATATCGTTGTGTCGCTCTCGAATGAATTCATCAGGTTACTGGTTCTCGCCTGCTTTATTTCATTACCTCTTGCCTGGTGGGCTATGAATAAATGGCTCGAGGGTTTCGCTTACAGAATTTCACTCAGCGCCTGGATTCTGCTTTTGGGATTGGTCCCGGTGATATTCGTTACCTGTTTGGTTATAGGTCTTAGAGTGCTTC
>DATHPV010000129.1:0-2540 GCA_035483495.1 Puia sp. | reverse complement strand
TCGTTGTACAATTTAGTTTTTCTATTTTGCTTATTACGAGCACGATCTTCATTAGTAAACAATTAAAATTTATAAGGGAGAAAAATCTGGGTTACGACAAAGAAAATGTATTCCGTTTTTCGATGCGTAACATGAACGACCACTATGAAGCAGCAGTGTCTGAACTATTGAAAGAACCAGGAATCGCAGGTGTTACAGAATCAGGCGCTGATATCATTAACAACAGTTCGGCCACTTCGGATCTGAATTGGGATGGCAAAAGGGCCGATCAGCAGTCCTTTACGATTATACAGATGCCGATAGAGAGAAATTTTCTAAAGGTCATGAATATGCAACTGACAGAGGGAACCGGATTTACCGGTTCAGCTGCCGATAGTGCTCATTTTATATTAAATGAAACAGCTGTCAGGGAATCGGGCATACAGGAACCAGTGATTGGGAAACGCCTGACTGTTCAGGGCATTAAAGGAGTTATTACGGGTGTAGTGAAAGATTTTCATTTCCAGAACATGCATCAACAAATTCCACCCTTGCTGATGCAGTACAATAAAAACTGGCGCAATTATATATATGTGAGAACCACAACGAAGGATGCGCCGCGTGCACTGGCGGCTGCCGAAAACGTATGGAGAAAATATAATACCGAATATCCTTTTGATTATACTTTTTTAGACAGTCAGTTTGACGTATTATATAAAACAGATATTCACGTGGGTCAGCTGTTCACCTGTTTTGCAGTCGTAACGATTTTGATATCCTGTCTCGGCTTATTTGGTCTCGTAACATTCACCGCTGAAAGTAAAGTGAAGGAAATCGGTGTGCGAAAAGTGCTGGGTGCGAGTGCTCCGAATCTGGTTGTTTTGATGTCAAAAGACTTTTTATTGTTGGTACTTGTTGCCGCGGCCATTGCCTTTCCCGTAGCATGGTACAGTTTAAAAAATTTCCTGCAGGGTTACGCCTATCGTACCAATCTGAGCTGGTGGGTATTCGCACTGTCAGGTTTGGCAACATTGCTGATCGCTATGTTTACAGTAGGTTTCAAATGTGTGCAGGCTTCTCTTGCCAATCCTATTAAGGCATTGAAAAATGAATGAGTGAACAAATCATATTCATTTCAGTAATTTAGTATCCTTCCGATTTTCTAAAATAAAGTATCCCATCATGAATCTTTGTTCGGAGAAGTCTAGAGTATGACGTTTCATGACCGAATTCTGATACGCTTCAGGTATTCCTGTTTATCCCATTCTGTAAATGCAGGCCTCTTAAAAACCTGATCCATGATAGAATCGAATTCAGGTTCCAGGCGTTTAACAGCATTATACCAGTCGGCATTAAAAATAGCATATTCATCGAGGCCACTCTCAACCTGCCTTCGCATTTGCCTGTTCAGCGATACTTCCCAAAAACCAATTTTTTGCTCGGGGCTGTACTCTCCGTATTCAGGATCTCCAAGATCCTTAAGGCCGGAAAAATAATTTTGCTTCGCGAGTTCCATTTTTTTTACAAACTCCTCATTTGGCATACGTGTGATTTCTTCAAATGACATTCCCTGAAACGGGTTTTTATTTTCTTCGCTCTGCATAGTTTTCTTTTTAATTAATCGATCTGCTTAACATGAATGACCCATTTATTAATAGAAGGATCAAAAACCGGATCTTCCGTAGACTGAAAAGTACTGTTTGATTTAATTAATATTTCCGGTGGTGTATTTGGCGGCATACCGCAATGTATCCCGTCAGCCAGCGCTGAAACATCTTTACCGGTTTTTTGTTCAATGATAAAAACCACGTTTACATCTGGTCTGCCGGCAAAGGAAGCGGATTCTGTACCACCGGCGGATGTAAAATTATTCCAGACATTAAAAGTGCCGGTGGTATACAGCGCCAAAAAATTCTTAAGGCTTGCCGGGGGCACAATAATTCCCCGGTACACGTATTTCCCGGTATATGTGGGCAATTTGGCAAGTGCCTGATCAATCTCCTGCGTAAGGTCCTTGGTCTGATCCTGATTGATATCATCACGCAACCATTGATTCAGAAGACGAAAGAATAAATTAGTTGTATAGCCCCAAATTGCATACGCATTGCAATCGTCCAATCCATGTGGATTCGTTTTTATATAATCCTGGATGAGTTTAAAAAACTGCTGCGAACAACGATCGTTGTTATATTGCTTGAACCATTCCAACACTTGTCCCTGCGTGAGTCCGAACGATACCAGGGCCTTCATAAAACAATCCGGCAGCTGCTTACGTACTTCGCCTGTATCCACATCCCCAGGTTTTGGTGAGGGTGTGGGCGTATTTCCCGGATTATCTGGATTGTCAGGGGTGTTATCACCCGGTGTTTTTACGGGAGGATTTTGGTCAGGAATTTTTACTCCACCTGCAGGTTTTGGACTGACGGGCACTTGTGGTGCGTGAACGGGGTTAGGCGTAGGTGGAAACCTGAACGATCCTGCACCATCCCTATGTCCCCAGTCGTCACTTGATCTTGGGTCGTCCCACCAACTTTCCGAGCTTCCACCTGAAGATCCAGTTG
>DATHPV010000128.1:0-2986 GCA_035483495.1 Puia sp. | reverse complement strand
TTCACTGATTGCTTTTTCTCTTTTGCTTGGGTTACTCAGTTACGCATATACGCTATTACCCACCCGTGAATTGGTTGGCGAAACCATGAGGGGTGGAAAATCGCAACTGACTTCAGCAAATTCAGCGAATAAAACAAAGGGTGGATTGAATAAGGATTATGCATTTATGTGGAGTTATGGAATTGGTGAAACGCTAACGCTTTTTGTGCCTGGTATGCAGGGTGGCGGATATTCAGGAAGAGAAATTACTGGAGATTCCAAACTGGCAGATAAAATAACGGAAATTGGATTCCCTGAAGAATATGCACTTGGCAAAACGAATCAGATGTTATACTGGGGTGACCAGCCAAATACGGCGGGCCCTGTTTATCTGGGTGCGGTAGTTTGTTTCTTATTTATTCTGGGAATAGTGTTCGTAAAGAGTTGGCACAAATGGTGGATACTTACGATTTGTCTCGTTGGAATTGTGCTGGCCTGGGGCAGAAATTTTTCAGCGATCAATTATTTTTTATTTGACTATTTTCCACTCTACAGCAAATTCAGAGCGCCTTCCATGGCTCTTGTAATGCCTCAACTCGGATTTGCTTTACTGGCTGTTTTGGGATTACAGGAATTCATCGATTCAAAAGATAAAAAAGAAGAGACTGCGAAAAAGTTTAAGAACGTTTTGTTTGCTTCCGTCGGACTTATTGTATTAAGTCTGATCATTTATATCATGAGTGATTTCAAGGCAGCACAGGATTCTCAAAAACTTGCGTCAGACCTGATACAACAAATGTCGCGCGGCAAACAGGAAACCATGGAGATTCAGCAAAAAGCCATGCAAACGGTTAGTGCGTGGCTTCCTGCTTTACATGAAGACAGACAAGGAGTTTTTCAGGCGGATTTGCTTCGGAGTTTTATTTTCTTGGTATTGTCTGCGGGCTTATGCTGGTTTTACCTGAAGGGAAAAATGAAGCCAATTGTACTGGTATCCGGATTACTATTGTTGTGTTCTTATGATCTTTTATCTGAAGGAAAAAAATATCTCAGCGATGATAGTTATTCAGATGCGGTGAGCGTCGATGATTCATTTGTGATGTCGGATGCAGACAGACAGATCAATGCAGATCCGGAAAAGAATTTCCGGGTACTGGATATCGCCAGCGGAGATCCCTTCCAGGATGCTCACACTTCGTATTTTCATAATTCAGTAGGTGGCTATCATCCGGCCAAACTGGCTTTGTATAACGATATTATTGAACATCAACTTCTGAAAGGAAATCAGATGGTTTATAATATGCTGAACACAAAATATGTTATTCGTAAGGGACAGGATGGTAAAGATATAGTGATGGTGAATAACGGTGCATTTGGTTCCTGCTGGCTGGTTTCTTCCATTCATTTTGTAAACAATGCGGATGAGGAAATGGCTGCCCTCGATAGTATTAACGTACGCGACACTGCGATTGTAGAAAATCAATATAAAGACAAAATTTCCTCCATGCCGGTGAAGGATAGCTCTGCGTCCATCAGTCTCATCGATAATTTGAACGATAAAATTTCGTATAATTTCAAATCAAATACAAATCAGTTTGCGGTGTTCAGTGAAATTTATTATGATAAAGGATGGAATGCTTTCATCGATGGTAAACCTGCGCCTTATTGTCGTGTTGATTATGTACTCAGAGGCATGAGCGTTCCAGCAGGAACTCACACCATTGAATTCCGTTTTGAACCTCAGTCTTATATAATGGGAAATAATATCAGTATCTGGGCGGCGATTATTACGTATTTTATTCTGATTGGAGCTGCCTTAGAAAGGTTGGGAATTATTAAACCGAAAAGCTCAAGGCTAAAGGCTCAAGGCTAAAAGCATAAAACATTTGGCTTGTATATTGCTTCTATATTGATTATGTATTAGTTCGCAAAATCTTTCAGTCGCTTAGCTGGCCTCCGCAATGAATCCCGAAGGAATCCAGAACTAATATAGAACGAAGCCAGAACGAATCACGCCTGGAGACGGAAAAAGACGTAAAAAGACGTAAGAAGACGTAAGATGGAGGTGAAATTTTCTTAACTTTGAAGTTAAGAAGAGCGAAATGGCCAGAGTTACTAAAAACATAATCACTGAAAGTTTATCCGGTTCTATCGGTAAGAAACTGGTATTTAAAGTGATCAATGGGCAGACATTTGCCGGTAAATATCCTGACCGTACCAAGGTAAAATATACTAAAGAACAACTACAATATAGGGAAATATTTGCGAAAGCATCCAAATATGCCAGTGAAATTGTGAAGGATCCTGCAAAGAAAAAGGCTTATAAAAAGAAACGCAAATTGTCGGTATATCACGCTGCACTGAAAGATTATATGGCTGATCATAAAAAACAGCAGAGTAAAGAAAAATAAAATTTTCGCTTTACGCTTTAAGCTTTAGGCTTTCAGCATTATCCCGACACAGAGTTCCAAATAATGAAAATAATAAGCCTGGTATCTTATCCTTTTCTTCCTGCGAGATCCGGTGGACAAAAAGGTATTGCGCTTTTTTATAAATATTTTTCCAGGTATCATTCAGTCACCATCATCACAACTCAAAAAAATCAACCGTCTTTTGCTGATGGATATGAAGTGATAAATTGTCTTTCCAACTCCGCGTTGCGATATATCAATCCCTTAATCTTTTTTACAGTTAGAAAACAAATCAGGGAAAAGAAAGCTACTCATTTAATTCTGGAACATCCGTATTATGGGTGGCTTGGATTTCTTTTGAAAACGCTTTGCCGCGTTCGACTTGTTGTTCATTCGCACAATATGGAGGGAAACCGCTGGAAAAGTCTCGGTAAATGGTGGTGGAGGATTCTATGGGCTTATGAAAAATTCACTCATCGAATGGCAGACTATAATTTTTTTATACAGGATGAAGACCGCGAATATGCTATTCAATCATTCGGACTAAAAAAGGAACGGTGCATTACCGTTAGTTTTGGTACGGAAATTTCAGAACC
>DATHPV010000127.1:0-4337 GCA_035483495.1 Puia sp. | reverse complement strand
AATGGTAATTAGTGCGCCTTTACCAGGATCTCCATCCACATATTTTACATCTGTCAATGCCTGGTCAAGTTTCCAGGTAGTAAAAAACCATTCCTTCCAGAACCAGTTCAGATCATCGCCGGCGGCACTATTCATCGTTTTGAAAAAATCATACGGTGTCGGATGTTTAAAAGCCCACATCTCTGTATACTTTCTGAAAGCGTAATCAAAACGATCTTTCCCGAGAATAACTTCACGAAGTAAAATTAATCCATATGCCGTTTTACCATAATATTGACCATAACCAGTTAAACCCATTGCTTCGGGCACTACCATAAGCGGGTCAGTCGATTTAGATACAGAAAAAATTCTGTTTCTAAGCATCTTATCTTTAGCAAATTCACCATTGTTAAAAATAAAAGCGGCCTGATAATTTATGAAGGTGTTGAATCCTTCATCCTGCCACATATACTTTCTTTCGTTGGATCCTACGATCATTGGATACCAGTTATGTCCAATTTCATGAGTTATTACATCCCAGAGAAATCCTTTGGTCGCTTTGTAGGAATTAAATATGATGCCAGGATATTCCATTCCGGTGACGGCGCCCCCTATATTTACTGCTGAGTTCCAGGGGTACTCAAAATAATTTTTCGAATAAATTTCAATACTGTTTTTCAGGAATTCAGTTCCACGGGAGTAAGCAGATTCGCCAACACTTTCAGCCGGATAAGCAGACATGGCAATTATTTTTCGTCCGGATGGCAAATTAACTTTGGCAGCGTCCCATACAAGTGCTTTTGAAGCTACCCACGCGATGTCCCTGCTATTCTTCATGGTAAAATGCCATACGAGATTTCCACCCGATACAGGACGCATTGAGGGTTTACCGATTTCATTTACATCTATTATAGATACCGTTTTGTCACTTACAGATGCAGCAGCAAGTCTTTTTATTTCTTCCGGAGTTAATACCTGTGTCGGGTTTTGCAAATCTCCGGATCCATAAACAATCATTTCCGAAGGCGCTGTGATGTAGTAATCGAAATTGCCGTATTCACAATAGAATTCGCCGAGACCCATGTAGGGCAATGTGTTCCAACCTTCCACATCGTCATACACACACATACGCGGATACCATTCAGCAATCTCATATTCAACTCCGTCTTTGGTATAGAGTCTTCCCATCCGGTCTGCACCATGATAGGGTATATAAAAACTGTAATTTACTTTCACAGAAATTTTGTCGCCTTTTGGAAGCACAGGGCTGTTCAACCGGACCTGCATTCTCGTATCGGAAATTACCGGCTGAACGGTATAAGTTTTCCCACCGTAGGTTACCATAACAGATGTTATATGATAGCCGCCGCGATCGAACCCCCGCACGTCGAACCTGTCACCTGAAATGGGTGTCGCAGCGGAACCTCTGGATTTGGAATCAAAAAGGTTCTGATCCAGCTGAAGCCACAGGTAATCAAGTTTATCCGGACTGTTATTCGTATAAGCGATGGTTACATCGCCCGTGATGCTGGTATCTTTTTCACTAAGTGTTGCATGTATAAGATAACTGGCAGTGTTTTGCCAATATAGCGGCCCGGGGGAACCACTGGCAGACCTGAATGCATTGCCCGGTAACGGATTAAAACTCTGCAAAAAGAAATCCTGGGGATTATATGAACTGTCATTCCTGTTTACCTGTGCTTTCAGAAAAAAAATGCTTACAGATAATGCGATCGATAATAGAGTCTTTTTCATTTTCTTATGTGAGTAATTACCTTTTCAGCCTAAGCTGTTTAAATTAAAATTCCCTGCAAATATGCGGACTTTTAGATCGAGTACAAGGGGTGAGAGCCTAAAGGAGCCATAATTGTGTTATTATGGTACTGATGGTAAGTAAAAGCCTCAATCCTAAGGGTTTACCCTTAGACAAACCCCAGAAAAATTCATTTAACGAGCTTTTAATACCGAAAATCGAAGGTTTTGCCGTGCCTGTCGAATAAGTTCCCTTTAGCGTGAAAGGCTTTGCATCTTTGTATTGTTGAAGCGCGCGAATGATCTGATCCTACGAAAACCGAGAGAATCCGAACCGAGAAAAACCGAACCAAGTCCTAAGAAAACCGAAAGAATCCGAACCGAAAAAAACCGAATTAGTCCTAAGAAAACCGAGAGAATCCGAACCTGGAAAAACCGCACCGAGTCCTAAGAAAAACGAACAAACTGATCAGACCATTTGAAGATATTAACCTATGAAAACGAATCCGATTCCTTAGAAAAAAAATGTTGACGACCCCTGAACCCTTCCTTATCCTGATGAAAAAACAAACGAGATCCAGTATCGAAAACCCTTGAAATCTGTACCTTTTCTTGACGGAAAACTAAATTTTGATGACTCTTAAACAGATTTGGACGGCCACCGAAAGGTGGCTGTTTTTTTTATTTATTAACTTCTACAATACAAGCTACCAGACTATTATTATCACCCTCATTTTTAAAGTGAATATTTCCTTTTGGTGACAGGTCAGCCCGGATATATTGGGCTGAAGAGCCAATCGCGGATTTCAGTCTGTCCGCATAGTCGGCAGTTTTATTCTGACTAATTTTTGAATTAATTGCGCTCCAGTCCAAACTGTCTTTACTCACTATTACTGCCATAATATCTTTTGTTCCGATGCTGTCTGGTTCCATACTTTTATCTTTTGGAAACAGACGATATCCTGCTATTCCGCAGAACGGAGAATATTTTGAGCGGGCAGGGTCATCTGAACGCGGATACGGAAACAAAGTATAACTGCTTCCGTCGGTTTCCTTTCCAAAAACATATATATAACATTCGGATTCGTTACGGATTTCCATTTTGAAACGGGTACCAGCGCTCAAAGCAGAAACCGTCTCAAAAATATTGTCCGAAACTTTTTTCAAAGGGATATAATTTCCGGCAACCGTTTTCTTTCCATTATAAGATACCTGCACAAGACCCACTTCGCATTCAAATGGTTTACTTGCAGCTGCTCCTACTGCAGGCATTGTTTCCAGGCCGTAAGCCTCCCTCACGAAATATTTGAATACATTATAGTTTACCCAGGCAAAACCATTGTTACCCCATTGCGGGCCCCAGCTGTTCATAATCAGAAAAGCGCCGCCGTATTTGGCGTCGTCATAACCCACGACACATTGTGCGTGACCTCCGAAACCCATCATGCTTTTATCGTCCTCTGTGGGTATCCATACATCCTTACCCATCATCGGTTGCATATAACTGCCGCCTACCATCATGCCAATTACTACAGGTGCACCCTGTGATAAATTTTCTTTTATGGCTCGTAAATCTATCTGATCTGTACGATCACCAACTGTAAGGCGATTGGAACCTCTCATTCGATATAAACCTGCCTGAGTCATTAATTGCTGATCCGGTTGTCGTTTGCAATCCTGGTCATTGTAGGGAAATGCAGTATAGGGGACTGAACCCCGCTGACTCATAAAATCCATCGCGCGATTGATGTAAGACCCGTCACATCCGTCAAGTCCAATTTGATTGTATAAAAAAGCCGGACTGAATTTTATTGAATTCGGATCTTCGCCTGTTCGAACTGCTTCTAAAATAGTTCTTGCCCCGTACGCACTACTCCAGGCGACACAACTTCCCTGTTTCCCCTGATCGCCGACGGAAGGTGCATATTTTTGCAGGTTGGCAGATTCAGGAAGTGGGTTTTTGTTATCATCGTCTGAAAGTGATTCATACACTTTAGATTTATCAAATACCCTGGGATCCAAAATTCCACCCGTGGCCAGCTGCTGAACCTGTTGGGATACAGAGGCGACATTACACCCACCTCCACGACCCAATAAAAAATAGCCCGCAATTCCAAGTACAATGATTAATAACAGACTTTTCGGACCTCTTATGAGACCGAATATGAGAGGTAGAAGTCCGAATATTCCGCCTCCGCCCCCACCACCACCGCTGTTCCCACCACCCTCGAAACCACGACCACTATCATCTGATTCTGCGGGATCGTCCGTCATTCGTATTGGCATTGCAAAATATTTGAGGATGAAAAAAAAAATCCTATTTCCAAAGGTCTCAGAAAACGGAGAGAAAGAAAAAAAATTAAACCAAATTAATCTGGTTGCGAAGCAGGTCATCAAACCGGTCGCGGCGGCGGATAAGATGGGCCTTCCCATCCATCACCATAACCTCGGCAGGTTTAAAACGCGAATTGAAATTAGACGACATTTCAAATCCATAGGCACCAGCGTTACGAAAAACCAGATAGTCTCCTTCCCGTACCTGATTAAGTGGTCTGTCCCAGGCAAAGGTATCTGTCTCACAAATATTACCAACTACCGAATAATTT
>DATHPV010000126.1:0-4089 GCA_035483495.1 Puia sp. | reverse complement strand
TTGCCTGATTCCGGTTTTCCTGATATTTTTCTTACGAGGAGCTTTTAGCGGATAGATTTTGTGAGACAGGTATTAACCTGGACTCTCCCAAGTCTCTTTATCATAATCACATACTTATGTGTCTAATACTGTACCAGCAATTTGCGATAAGATGTTGGATCAAAAGATCATTTTTAAACCATATAATAATATTTATGGTACTAAACTTGCCCAATATGGGATTACAGGGAAAAATATTATCGTTTAGTTTTCACTTTTACAACTCAAACGATTGAAATGATGCGAGTGAAAAGTTATACTATTATCTCCCGGGATTACACTATTCACACATTTTTTAAATGACGAACAACATCCGTCATGACTTAGTAATATTTCTTTTGAATGGAATGTTATTAAAGAACACAATCTGGATCTGATTCTTATTATGGTTTTCAAAAATCTGCGTCATGACTCCCAGGGGGAGGTGACTTTTTTACAACCACTTTAGTTGTATTCGCTTTCTGAAATTTCTTTTCCTGGGGCCGCATTTAATTACACTACCTTTCCATTACTCCCCCTTAAATAAACCCCATTTATGAAAAGAAATTTTTCCCCCGCGGTCGTTCTGACGACCGCAACCATTTTTATTCTATTCAATTCCTGTACTAAGGATGTTCCCTTCCAGAATTTTTTTAATCCGCTGATTGGCGGCTGCCAGGTGGCTGAATATCATGTTGCGCAGTTCGATCCACTTTTCCTGACCCCGCCACCTTATCTGTTCCGGAAGACCTTCGATCCTTCCGGCAGGATCGTTCAGGAAATCGATTGCAACTTTACGAATGATATTTTACCGGCAGATCTGTTGAGCTCGACCCTGCATTTGAAAATCGGACAAAAGGGCCGGGTCGTCTACCTAATAAAAGTCAATTCCCTGAAGTCAGATATTCCCGACACGGTCGTCAGGATATATCTTAATGAAAAAGGAAGACCCGACTCCTGCATAGGCGGCCCTGGCAGCGATCCGCAGGCTGGTCCGGATTCTTTCGAAAAAGAATACTATACTTATAAGGACAATAGGGTTACGGACGTGAAAATGAATATTACATTCATCCGCGATGGCATCACCATTCTTTCAGATGGCACTGAGACGGTGAAATATGACAAATTCGGCAATCCTTTGTCGTTTGCCGGCAATTCATATACATACGACTATACCCGGAAAGCCAGGCAGCAATTCTACTGCGACGATTTTATGGGGAACGAATCCAATTTTTATCTGCTTCAGTACCTGGGATTTTTTCCGGAAGTTACAAGTCCGGTGAACGTGCGTACTTCAGTGAATACAGGTGAAGACACCGGAGGGCAATTGACCGGTCAGCGGTTCGATCAGCAAGGCAAACTGATCGGATACGATATCGATTTCATCCCTGTCTCTATCACCTGGATTTGCAGGTAAGCTGGAAGGAAAATGTCGTCATCCTGATCAGGCTTACAGATCGTATAAAACATTAAATCCAATCGTAGTCAGCTTGTCATTGTTAATTCCGATTTTATAGTAGGCGCCTACTGTTACCGCGTGCCCACCCCAGCTTTCTTTGGAAGAACCGAAACGGCAACCAGCCCTGAACAAAGGGCCATAGGAAGCTCCATCAAAGTTTGAATAACTGCTTTCGGAAATATTTACTTTATTATAACCAAAGCCCACACCAAAGTACCCACCGAAATTTCTGTCATTTGCCATTGTCGACTTGCAACCAATATTATAATCAATAACCAAAGGCAGATCATAAGAAAAAATTACGCCCGCATCATCACCATAGGTATTTGATACAAGTCCAATACCAATGCCTATAGGAGCGCCAACACTTATTGAGCTATTTTCATTCTTAATAAAATTATACCTGGGGAAATAGGTCAGGTTATTTTGTTCGACAGCAAAACTTTCGGAACTGCCCTGACCCTCGTGTAACGTGCCCTGCAAAACCGACAACGTCAAACCGAAACTGTGCATCAGCTGCTGAGCATTTGATTTTGCCATGAATGCAAGAGTGAAAACAAATGCAAGACAAATCGGCTTGGTGATTTTGAGATTTTTCATAATCGTTTAAAGGGTTAAGAATAGTTTGTGAAGAGCTGTCCGATGATCATTTTTTCAGACAGCTCTTCACTGAACATTAATAATTATTTGTACAAAAAATTCCAGGTAAAAAGATAATCATTTATATTATCTGTGGATACAACATGCGCGGGCTGCTGATTATTGTTGTTTGTATAAACATTAGAAACCGTACCGCCGTTTGCTGCATAACCCGTCACCAGATTTTTATTGAACCAGGTCTCTAGACTTAAAAAAGATTCCGTGCCCAGGATATTTCCAAGGTTCAGCAGGCTAATCGTTTTAAGATTATTCGTCTGGGTTCCATAGCTACAGGTAGTTTCCTGGACGAACGTGCCGTTCAGGTCATATTCCTTGATGTCGGTGATATTACCGCCCGAGAATATATACGTGAAGGAGCCCTGAATGGAAACCGGCCCGGAGCCGAGATTCGAGTTGTGGGTCCGCTTGGATAAGACGCCATTCGTATATGTAAACACATCCTGTTCGTGTGATCCCGCCATGTTATAATCCAACTTCTGCAAAACGCCATTTCCATCATAAGTATAAGAGGCTGTGTAGCCATAAGTTTCGGTCACCGTCAATGGGTTGCCACCCGCATCAGTCGTAATGAATAATGTATCCTGGTTAATGCTATCTACGATAGAAGTAATTCTGGATGAATCAGCATACGAAATCAGATACACCGTATCATTGACAATATTCGGATCAGTACCCTGTTGGATTCTTACCAGGTTGGTACTTGTGCCCGGATTTGGATTGGATGAGTTATTTTCTTTTTTGCAGGAGGTAATGATAACTAATGATACAACGCATGAAATAAGCAACAGCCTGTTTCTCATATTATTTGGATTTTCATAATAAAACGAACACTGAATTTAATTAGTATTCCGAACGGGTTATAGATATTTGAATGAAGGGTGGACAACTAAGGGTAATCCCTTAGTTTTGATTGGCTATTTAATAAATCGTCACCAGGTATAATACATTAATTTGAATGTCAGACGCCCTCTTATCAATCACGAGAGCGAGCTAAAGTGTCAAATAAACGGACAGGATGCATATTTTGAAGTGTATATTGAAAGTGCAGCTGATGCCATAAACGAAGCAGGCTGGATTTTAACTGATCTGACCGATCAGGACACTGCTGTTTCATTTGTTTGGGGCGCTGATTTTGCAGGTGGCGCTTGCATTGGACTTGTCTCCATTGCATTAATCGACTATTGCAACGCAATAGTTTATTACATGGACGATCAAATGAGGTATACGAGAGAAATGTTAATAGCAGACACCGTGCAATTTTTGAGTGAGCTGGAGAAACAATATAAATCTAAAATGGGCCAAACATTTACGGAAACCCAGCAGGGAAAATCCGAACATGAGAAAAATATTTGGAAGAGACTAAAGAATATATTTAAATAAAATTTCGCCTGACTTAGGATATTTTGAAAACGCCATGATTGACGCTCACTAGCGTAAATTTAGAATTTCCGACCATGGTAGCCGTTGCCGGACACGAAAGCTTAATTATTTTTTGCATCATGGCACCGGGTGCCGTATTTATGCTCTGGAAATCTTCACCCGGAGATAAGAAAGTACACGACGACCTTTTTTGTGCTGCTTAACTGTTTTCATCTCAGCCAATTGATCTGTCAGAATTTTAAGATCGTGAAAAATTAGTTTAATTTTTTCAAAGGGCTCTTTGTCATCGAATGACTTGTCGAGTAATTTCGTGTAGCGATCGATTTCAGCTTCCAGCGCTAAAATCTCAACATCATTTTTTTGGGCGGGTTGCACGGCTGATAAATTTTAGTGATTTACACTTATCAGTTCAGAGCGGGGGTATACCATAGCTTTAACGATTGGAAACCGTTAGTAACTATTAAAATTTTGTAACTAAATAAACGTAGATAAAGTCTTAGAGGGTATATGACTTCTTAAAGGCGCACTATTTTCTTTCATCCAGAATTATGCCAAAATTCACGGTTGATATC
>DATHPV010000125.1:0-3999 GCA_035483495.1 Puia sp. | reverse complement strand
ACTGCCACCAGTTGACCCTGCAGATGAGTAGAAAGCTCAGTAATCTCAAGATCATGTGCATTTACAATGCCCTTGATTTCGTCTGCATAGGTTTTGCTTTCTGCTGCTTTTTTGAGATCGATACATCGGGCATCCCAGGTTGGTATTTGCACACCAACATAACCGAGGGATTTGGCCCATTTACAAATTGAGTCAAGCGTATTGAAAGGAGCTTCGTCGCCGAGAAATTGGGCGAGAAATATTCCTGGTCCTTTTATAGTCTTCATTTTATTTCGTTGACTGATGAGTGATGACGGATGACTGATGACGGATGACTGATCTCACACTCTCACACTATGTTCAGTCCATTTCTCCTTTGATTGTGAAGAAGCCACAACATTGTCAATAAATGCCATGCCTCTGATTCCGTCGTCAACACCTGGAAAATCCAGACTTTCTTCAGAAGGTTGTTTTCCATCTATTCTTGCGCTTAATGTTTGTGCAAAATTGTGATAGATATTTCCAAAGGCTTCCAAATATCCTTCCGGATGTCCTCCGGGTGTTCTGAAATTATGTCTTGCAAAGGAAGAAAGGGGTTCTTTATATCCTACACCTGCGCGAAGAATTTGTGTGGGTTGGTCCAGCCATTTTACAATCAGAGAGTTTGGTTCTTCCTGGCGCCATTCGAGTCCCCCCTTTTCACCGTATATCCGTATTTTCAGTGCGTTTTCTTCGCCGGCGGCAACCTGTGAAGCCATAAGCACTCCCGCTGCTCCATTTTCAAATTTCAATAATACATTTCCGTCGTCATCGAGTAACCTTCCTTCCACGAAAATATTCAGATCAGCACAAAGTTTAGTGATTTTCAAACCTGTAATATATTCCGCCAGATGAGCCGCATGTGTGCCAATATCGCCCATACATCCGCTTTTTCCTGAGCGTTTTGGATCCGTTCTCCATGCGGCCTGCGTATTGCCTTCGCGTTCCGTTAATTTACTTAACCAACCCTGGGGATATTCAACCCATACTTTCCTGATCTTGCCCAGCACATTATTTTTAACCATCTGACGAGCCTGCTTTACCATCGGATATCCGGAATAAGTATGTGTCAAACAAAGAATGAGTCCGGTTTCCTCTACTTTCTTTTTCAAAAGCCTTGCTTCTTCGATTGTAAAGGCAATTGGTTTTTCTACAACCACATGAAATCCTTTTTCGAGGGCCAGCATGGCCGGAGCAAAATGGGCAAAATTGGGTGTAACGATTGTAACGAAATCAATTTTCTTGTCGGCGGGAAGTTTTGCTTCTTTCTCCATCATTTCTTCAAAATTCAAATACGTTCGATCAGGAGAAAGAAATAACATCTCTCCGGATGCTTTCGCAACATCTTCATGAATGCTCAGCGCGCCACAGGAAACTTCAATAAGTCCGTCCATCTGCGCCGCAATACGATGAATAGCTCCGATGAATGCATCCTTTCCACCACCCACCATACCCATGCGTAATTTTCTGTTCATATGGCTAATATTTAAACCTTTAAATACGAAGTTCGTTTCTGTCTCACAAACTTAAAGCTTTAGACCTTAAGCTTTCATCCAAAAACTGAATTGTTTGCTTTTTTAATTCCTGAAATAAAAATTACATTTACAAATCTGGATTAAGAAATGTATTTCTGACGATTCTAAATTAAAACGATTGCTATGTCCTCAAACGCCATTCCGCGCCAACAACTTTTTACAGCCAGTTGTCTGGCTCTCCTGGTTACGTCACTGTCATTCGGTATCCGCGCTGGCATCCTTAGTAAGCTCGGTATTGAATTTAATCTTTCGGGTTCGGAATTAGGAACCATTGCCGCAACAGCATTCTGGGGATTTCCGGTGGCTGTAGTGGTCGGAGGTATCATAGTAGACATCATTGGCATGAAGAGGCTGCTGGTTATGGCATTTATTTTTCACCTCGCGGGAATTATTTTAACGATTGCTTCCACAGGATACTGGACATTGTTTTTATCAACACTGCTTATTGGTATCGCCAACGGCACGGTAGAAGCCGCTTGTAACCCTCTTGTAGCTTCCTTATTTACAAAAAACAAAACAACCAAGCTCAATCATTTTCACCTATGGTTTCCTGGTGGAATTTTCATAGGAACGCTGATCGTTTATTTTCTGAATAAACTGGGAGTATCCTGGCAGATGGAAGTGGGAATCATGATTATTCCCACACTGATTTATGGATATTTATTCTCCAAACTGAAATTTCCGGTTACAGAACGTGTAGCAGCGGGAGTTTCACATCTGACTATGTATAAATCACTTTTTAACTGGTTGTTTTTTTTCATGCTTGTTTGTATGTTCGGAACAGCTATTACAGAATTATTTACCGGCCAGTGGATTGACGTGCTGTTGAAAAACGTAACCGAAAACGCAATCCTGATTTTAACCCTCGACACGGGTGTGATGGTAGTCGGGCGCGCCTTTGCAGGCCCTGTAGTCAGGAAGTTTTCGCCGCAGGGTGTATTATTGATGTCGACTATTCTGGCAACCATAGGACTGTATTTATTGGGACACAGTACGGGTGAAATGATTTTCGTAGGTGCACTTGTGTTTGGTATGGGCGTATGTTATTTCTGGCCTACCATGTTAGGTTTTGTATCGGAAAACCTTCCCAAAACAGGCGCAGTTGGCATGAATCTGATGGGTGGGGTGGGTATGTTTGCTGTAGCGATCTACACGATCATCATGGGAAAACATTATGATGCACTCGTTGCTGCCAAACTGCCTGCAGGCGCAGATTTACAATTATATAGTAAAGCTCCTCCCGGATCCGAAATGGCAAATGCGCTTTTCGAAGCAAACAAAGCCGCGGGACCTGCGATCATCAACTTTACCATGATGATTCCGCTTTTTTTGATCGTGGCTTTTGCAGGACTCAATTTATACATGCGCGGAAGAAAAAAACCCGAGATGCTGGTCGCAGTCGCCGCTGGTCATTAATTCCGTTGACCATCCATTTTCATTTCGTAATTTCAAATTCTTATAAGGCACATGAATCCTCGCTCGTCCAGGCGAAAACTTTTAAAAAATATGATTGCTGGCTCGGCTGTTCTTGCAACAGGAAGCCAATTACTTTCTTCATATACGCCCATGCCTGATTCTGCAAGATTTGTTAATCTCAAGGGAAATATCAATCATTCGGTTTGCCGCTGGTGCTATGATTCCATTCCTTGGGATGAATTTTGCCAGGGAGTAAAAAATATCGGCATCCCCGCTGTAGATCTCGTGCAACCGAAGGACTGGCCAACACTTCAGGCATATGGTCTCTATAGTTCAATGTGTTATGTTGCGGGCGATATTAGTCTCACCGATGGATTCGCTGAACCAATGTTTCACGAAAAACTGGTTCAGCAATATCTGGATGTGATTCCACTTATGAAAAAAGAAGGATATACTGATGTTATCTGTTTTAGCGGCAGTCGCAGAGGTATGGATGATGAAACGGGTTTGAATAACTGTGTGAAAGGACTTCAGCAAATTATGCCCCTCGCGGAACAAAACGGCGTTACAATTCAAATGGAATTGCTGAACAGTAAAGTAAATCACAAGGATTATATGTGCGACCGCACTTCCTGGGGTGTTGCATTATGTAAGAGGCTTGGCAGTCCCAATTTTAAATTATTATATGATATCTATCATATGCAAATTGATGAAGGCGATGTGATTCGCACGATTCAGGATAACAATGCATATATCGGACACTATCATACAGGTGGAGTTCCCGGAAGGCATGAAATTGACGAAACTCAGGAACTCTATTACCCTGCAATTATGAAAGCCATTCTGGCAACCGGTTTTAAAGGATATGTCGCCCAGGAATTTATGCCGGCGGAAAAAGATAAAATCGCTTCTTTACAGAAAGCAGTTATCATTTGTGATGTATAAAATAAAAAATCTAAAAAGCTTATCATGGCAGACAATATGTATGATGCAATTGTAATCGGATCCGGAATTAGTGGCGGATGGGCCG
>DATHPV010000124.1:0-5992 GCA_035483495.1 Puia sp. | reverse complement strand
TATAAAAATGATAGCATTAAAATCACCATGAGAATCTGCAATAACGGTTATTCCTCTTCCCCTACAGGAACACCTGTTTCCTTTTATGACGACGATCCTTCAAAAACAAGTGCTAATAAATTATCACCTACATTTTATCTTCCTTTCCCGGTAGAAGGTCGTTGCTGCAATACTTTTACATTTACTGTAGCCTCGAATACGCCACACTTAAATCAATTATTCGGTGTTTTCAACGACAGCGGAACCACAAAGCCGTTAAAATTACCCAATACATCATTGCCTGAAACAAATTATGCCAATAATATTGGTACGATATCAAATTTTCAATTTCAAGTGGTCGCTTCGCCCCCATCCGCTACTTTACAACCGGGAGATACACTACAGCTTAGTGCACAGTCAGGCCCGGACAGCACTGCATCAATAATATGGAGCCCCGCACAAAATATGAGTTGTACCAGTTGCCTCAATCCCAGTTATATTGTTGAATATAAAGTCGACACGATAACAAAGATGGTAATAGCAACCAGCGCGCTAGGTTGTGCCGATACTTCTTTTGCCATCATAAAAATTCCTCCATACGATGACTTTACAATAAAAATTGACAGTGTCGACTGCGCGGGAGAAGACAGCATGATGGTTAATTTCACGCTGTGTAACTATTTCAAGCGGGGAAATATTCCGCAGGGTTTAACCGTCTCTCTGTATGATGGTGATCCTGCCCTTCCATCTTCAAACCTGCTGGGTCCCATATTTTCCACACCGTCGGCGAACGCGGGACTCTGCGTCTCATATACGCAGTCGTTCAAAAGGACTGGCACAAATATGGTGTACGCCATTGTGAACGATAAAGACACTACAAATTCCATACAGATCCCTGGCGACAGTCTCTTCCTGGAATCAAATTATTCTAACAATACCGACAGCTTCCATTACACGCCGGCTTCGGTTCTTTTAACGCCTTCAGATACTACAGTATATAACAAACAATCCGTAATGCTCGGCATCGTCTCACCCATTTACGATGTTAATTCAACTGCCTGGTTGCCCGGCGCCGGTTACAGTTTAAGCTGCACTTCATGTCTTTCGCCGATAGTTACTGTAACGGGGAATGCCCTGGTACAAATGCAGACGGCCAACAAGTATGGTTGTTTCATCAAAGGAATAGACACCATAAACATATTCCCGCCTGATATGAAAGTTGCGATACTGGGCACAAACTGTTACACGAATAATACTACGTTGGTGAAGTTTAGCATTTGTATGAATAATGGATACGACACCATCTTCGCAAATCTTCCGGTTTCTTTTTATGATGGCAATCCCTTCACAGGCACACCAAATTTACTGGCACCCACTTTCTACACTCAAAACCAGACGTCTTTATCATGCGATTCGTTTACACAGGTTGTAACAACTCCGACTGCGGGAATATTGTATGCAGTGGTAAACGATAAAGGAGGAAATATCAGTAGTATTCCTGACAAAGCTTTTAATGAAACAGACTACTCAAATGACACATCCAGCCAGACGATAGTTCCTTTTATTGCGTTTGCCGCTCCAACTGACACAACTATAATGCGTTTCTCGAGTGTTCAGATAATAGGCTCTGTTACCGGAGGACAACTAACCAATTATTCCTGGACGCCGGCTGAATTCCTGTCCTGCGCCAATTGTCTGACACCGGTAGTTACTCCTCCCTATTCGATAAAATATGAATTTATTGCGCAAAATGAATATACCTGCCTCGATACAGCTTTTGCTGAAATTAAAACATTCGCGGGAGGGAACGTCGATATCCCGAATGCGTTTACACCCAATGGAGACGGGAAAAATGACATTTTTTATATTTTGGGTAGTAATAAAATAAGGATGATTAAAGAGTTTTCCATATTTGACCGATATGGCGGAAAAATATTTGCAGTTTCAAACGTTCCGGCCAATGATCCTTCTTATGGATGGAACGGCAACATAAATGGGAAACATGCAGATATGGGTGCATATGCATATTTCGCAATAATATTATTCAATGACGGCAGTCAGCAGGAATTTAAAGGAACTGTGCTGGTTATTAGATAAATTAGTTATTACTTTGTTATTCCGAATGTTACCTGGCATTGCAGGATTGAATCACGACAACGATTTGACGCAACTTTGAGAGATTTTTCTCGTCGTGTTTCTTTTTCATCCTGCGATCCTGGATTGAGACTAGACTACTCCCTCTGTTTGTTAATTAGTAAGGACAATAATAAACCTTACAAAATTCTGCCAAAAACCCGGACCCAATAGAAATTGCAACAGGAAGCCTGTTTGCATTATTTCGCACCCTTGCTGGTTCAAATATCCTTTGAACAGGACCGGTTACCGCCTTCAATCGGGTAAGCAGTTTATAATTACATCACACCACTAAAAAATCGAATCATGAAAAGAAAAACAATTCTTGCATTAACTGTGGTCTGCGCCATAATTATGCATTCATCATGTTACAAAACAGGTGAAACTATTTATCAGCCTGAATGTAAGCCGGATTCTCTCTTTGTATTTACTCCGCTTTACAATTTCTGGTACTTACACCAGGAGTTTACGTTCAATGGGTCTCTGAATTATGACGTAAACAGAAGACTGATAAGTGCAACTACGATTACAGGCGGAATGCCTGACCGCCATTATGATTTTATCTATGACAATAATAATAATCTGATACGGATCAATGGTTCTGTTTATAGTTCCAACACCCTTACACTTATTCTTTATGTTACCTTCAGTTATCCCTCGGGTACGACTGCTTCCATTTCTTCCACTGCGCAGGTCCAGCTCAATTTTTTAGTCTTTAACAATTTACAATGGGTTGCAGCACCAGTCCAAACCTATAATTTTAATGCCCAGTTTCAATTGGTATCGAAATTCCAGGGTAGTCAGCGTGTGGAACAACTAACTTATGATAATGGCGGGAATTGTCTTGCGGACAGTGTAAATGATCCCGCACAGAACCTGGTAAACTACTTTGTGTATAACAGTTATGACAATGAGATCAATCCGGCAAGGTCTGATCGTTCAATACAGTTGTTTTTTCAGATGTACAGCAAAAACAATCCGACAAGTTCCAATGAGTACGAACCGGGTGCGGGCCTGAACAATTTCATTTTAACAAATAGTTCAGTCGGAAATTATACATATAACGGTGATGGTTATCCGATTACCTATGGCGGAAGTCATTTTGCCGATTACAATTGTCTCCCGCCACCAACCTCAGCTCCGGCTGCCCCCGGAGTAAATGAAAAAAATTAGCTGGCACATAGAGATTAATAGAATTTTAAACGGCGATTTTACATTTCAGATTCCTACCGAACCTCCGGCATGGCGTGATAGTCCCGGAAAGATATTTTTTTTCTTTTTCGCCAGTTGAATAACAAAAGGAATGCAACTATTGCAAATACACCAATAGTTGCATCCAGCTTCCATGGATAGGTTCTTAGCATCAGAATACTATCTGATTTACCGACGAGGATTGCGGAAGCCCAGTAATAAGGTAGTTGCCTGTACCCGGAAGATGTTTTTACATATTCAAGTTTTGCTTTCTCTAAAGCGATATCTGCAGGCAGACCAACAGCAAGATATTTGTAAAACAGTTGTGTCAGATCGTATGTCGCCTGATCATCTACCGACCAGAGATTGGTAATCGCAGCTGGAATTCCCAGCGCCGCAAAACCGCGGTTGAAATTGAAAATCCCCTCCCCTTTATATTCTCTTCCTCTGCCCGTTTCGCAGGCAGACAAAACAATCAGCTGCGTTATGGGTTTGTTCTGCGGAATAAGTTCTGACAAATACAAAGCCGAATCAGAAAAATACATCACCGGTTCCCCACGCTCACTGCTGTCGGATGAATGCGTATAAATCTGAATAATTCCGTATTTGGAGAACTGCTGCAAAAAATTATTCCTGGATGCTTGTTCACCGACCAGAATATTTTCTTTACTAAAATGGGATCCGATTTTTCCCAACGACAAATCACTTCCCTTTAAATCAGGAAAGGAAAAAGAAGCCGTTTGGTAATGAATGGGTGCGACGCCCATAAAATCCTTTGAACCTTCAGCGATATTCATTCTCAAATCGCTCGTCAGAAATCGCGCGGAATACGTATAACTCACGGCATGTTTATCTTGAAAATAAACCAGTTTGTTTTTTTCATTTTGGGTCACAAGGGCTTCTACCGGAAAATAACGATCGCCCAATGAGAATATAATCCTGCCTGGTGGTACCGGATTTCCCTGAAAGATCAGGGTATACAATTTTTCGGCCGTTGTGGCAAACTGATCAAATTTTCTGTTAAGCAGATCCGGGTTTGAAAGATAATGCAGGTACAAAGTGAGTGTACTGTCAAACGAAGTTTTATTGATCCGGGATATATGAACCTCCGAGGATGTGATTACCAGTGAATAGTTAGCACTGTCCCCGGTAAATAATTCGACTAAAGCCTGATGATTTTTCAAAACTTTTTTTTGCACATCAGATATGGTCAATTCAGTTTTATCCAGGAAACTCTGATAGTATAGCGGATTCTTTGATTTGATCAGTGACTCCTGATCTTCCAGTTCCTTTTTTTTATTAAACTCTTCGGTCATGATTTCATCCTTTCTGTCAGCAGAAAGTTTGGGACTATTTAATTCCTCGTTCAGTAAAAGGATCTTGGTTTTTATTTGGGTGAGCCGGGATATATCTTCTTCATCCAGCCAGCGTTGTTCATTGAGCTGATCGTTGAGTAATGATGCCCTGCTTCTTTCGAAAAAATAAAATGCACTGTTCATGTCTGAATTTTTCAGACTCGCTTCAATGGCATGTTCATATAAACGGCGGGTATCATAACGCCAGAATAGTTTTGAATTTAAATCTGACTGTCCCATCCGCACATTGTCCAGCAGCTCATCTGCAGCTTTATAAGTCCGAATCGCTTTCCTGATTGTATTTGTCTGACCGTTGGACTGATAAATACGCATATAAGCGTCTCCTTTATCTATCACCAGTCTGGTTAAGTATTCAACTTTTTTAAACTCCCTGATTTCCTGAACAGGCATCCGGAGAATATCAGCTTCCGTGATACCCGGTTTGATTTGATTAAAAGCAAACTGGAAATAAATAAAAGCAGAATCATACTGTTTCTTCTGAATAAAAACATTGGCCATATTCGTGAGTATACTCAGCGATTCAAGATTGTCCTCTTTGGTTTCAGCCTGATCTTTATTACTCCATTTAAGCGCTTCCCGGAAATATTCAAGTGCCCGGTCCCCATCGTGATCATGTTTAAAATATACTTCCTGCCCGATATTTTTCAAGTCCTGTTTGTATGCAAAATAATTCCCGGTCTCCCGATAAGATTGAAGTGCTTTGTTAAAATAAAAAATGGCTTTTGTATAGTCCCCTTTTTGCAATTGTATCTGAGCCAGAAATCCGTACACAAATCCCAGATAACTTTTGAATTCCGGTTTTTTATACTCCTTTAATTTATTGAACAGTAATTTTTCTGCTGAATCATTTTCATTAATCGTCATCAGTGCCGTTACTTCCCAGCCCAGACTGCTTTCTGCAGTTTTAGCTCCCGTCCATCTCCAGGATTTATTTCCGATTGTATTGGAATAACGGGTAGCAAGCATTCTGCATCTGTTTGCATAATAAATGCAATTCTGGTAATCTCCAACGTCAAAATAATGTTCCACTTTGGAAAACAGTACCCTGATATAAGATATTTCTGTCTCCGCATGTAATTTGATTGCATAGTATTCACAACTATCCCATGCTTGCATTTTCCCGCCGAAATTATTTAACAACTCATAATAAATGGAAAGCCAGTAATACCGATCGATGATGTCTTTGATTTTTATGGAAGGACTGGCCGCATTTTCTGATATCATTTGAATGGAACGCTTGCAATATTCGACTGCTTTCAGATATTCACCTGTCTTACTATAGGTAGAGCCGATCCTGCTGAGTAAAAAAGTAT